>JAJTDU010000114.1 GCA_021298725.1 Verrucomicrobiaceae bacterium
CCTGAAAATGGCGGGTGGCGCCACACAGGCGTTCAAGAAGACGAACATCGCCAAGAAAGAGGAAATGAAGGACTCCCTCATGCCCCCCGGCCTCGCCGCCGCCATCGGCCCGCAAGGCTTGGCCGATCTCGTCGCGTGGCTCATGACGCTGAAATAGATCGAGGTAGGAACAGCAGGCGCGCCTCAACACGACGCAGTTACAGTATTAAGTTCTCACCCAGAACGCGGCACCAGATGGCCGGAGTTTTCCACCCCGCAGGGTCGCGACTCTTCATAGCACAGGAGCGCGAATGCCCTCATCCGCAGTGCAAATCATCGTCAGGACGCAGCCCCTTCTTGTTTCGATGCTTGGCGGACGAGGGCGTCTGCACTTCACACTCAATCCACTTTCATCCCCAGCGCCTTCACCAGAAACGCCCACTCATCCGCGACCTTCTCGATGGTCTTGTTCAGCGCGGTGCCTGCGCCATGTCCGGCACTCGTTTCGATGCGGATCAAGGTCGGCGAACCGTCCTGGGCCTGGTATTCCTGCAATCGTGCACCGAACTTGAAGCTGTGCGCTGGCACGACGCGATCATCGTGGTCACTGGTCGTCACCAGCGTGGCCGGATAGCGCGTGCCGGACTTCAGGTTGTGATACGGCGAATAACTGAGCAGCGCCTTGAACTCCAAGCCGTTCTCCACGGTGCCGTAATCGCTCTTCCAGCCCCAGCCGATGGTGAACCTCTCGAAGCGCAGCATGTCCAGCACGCCCACGGCAGGCAAAGCGGCGGCGTAGAGGTCAGGACGCTGTGTCATGCACGCGCCGACGAGCAAACCACCGTTGCTGCCGCCCTGAATCGCGAGTTTGGCGGTCGTGGTGTACTTGTTTGCAATTAGCCACTCCGCCGCAGCGATGAAATCATCGAACACGTTCTGCTTACCGAGTTTCACGCCCGCCAGATGCCATTCGCGACCATACTCGCCGCCGCCACGCAGGTTTGGCATCGCAAACACGCCGCCCATCTCCAGCCACACCGTGCGTGAGACGGAGAAGCCGGGAGTCATGTTGATGTTAAAGCCGCCGTAGCCGTAAAGCAGCGTCGGGTTCGATCCATCGAGCTTGATGCCTTTTTTATGCACGATGAACATCGGCACTTTCGTGCCGTCTTTACTCGTGAAGAAGACCTGTTTCGTCTCGAAAGCCGAGCCATCGAATTTGACCTCCAGCTTGCGCCACAGCCTGCTTTCACCCGTCTTGAGATCCATGCGATAAATCGCACCCGGTTCGGTGAAGCTCGTGAAGCTGAAAAACGTGCTCGTATCCTTCCGATGACCGCCAAATCCTCCTGCTGAGCCGATGCCGGGCAGATTCACTTCACGGAACTCCGTTCCTGCCATCTCGTAACCCTTCACTTCGGTTTTCGCGTCGCGCAGATACTCGCAGAACATCCAGCCTCCGACCGTGCTGACGCCTTCAAGCAGCACCTTTGGCACCTCCGGCACCACGATCCGCCACGTGTCGCGCTGCGGCTTGCGCGTGTCGATGGCGATGACCTGGAAGCAGGGCGCATTGAGATCCGTGCGGAAATAAAAAACAGGGCCGTCATTGTCGATGAAGGAGTAACGCGCGTCGTTGTCATTCAACAATTCCACCACTGGCGCATCCGGGGCGATGCCCTTGTAAAAAACCCGGTTCTTCGGCTCCGTGCCCAGCCACACCTGGATGATGAGATAATCGCCATCCTCCGTCACATGGCCGCCAAAGCCCCACTTTGGCTCGTCCTGACGTTCATAGACGACTTTATCTTCGCTCTGCGGCGTGCCGAGTTGGTGGAAGCAGAGCTTGTGAAACTCGTTCTTTGCCGTCAAAGCCACGCCGGGCTTCGGTTCATCATAGCGCGAGTAGAAAAAGCCACTGCCGTCCTTCAGCCACGACACGCCACTGAACTTCACCCACTTCACCACGTCGTCCAAATCGCGACCGCTGGCGATGTCACGCACGCGAATCGTCGTCCAGTCGCTCCCAGCCTCCGAGGTGCCGTAGGCGATGAGTTTTCCATCCTCGCTCGGTTCGTAGTCCGACAACGAAGTCGTCCCTTCCTTCGACATCGCGTTCGGGTCCAGCAGCACCTGCGCTTCGCCCTCCAGCGACATCGCCGTCATCAGCACCGCTTGATTCTGCAATCCCGAGTTGTGCGAGTAAAACCACCGCCCACCACGTTCGAACGGCATGCCAACTCGCTCGTAATTCCACAGCTCCTTCAGCCGCTTCTGGATGGCCTCACGCTTCGGCAGTTTTTCCAGATACCCAAACGTCACCTCATTCTGCGCCTTCACCCAGGCCTTCGTCTCCTCCGAGTTGTCATCCTCCAACCAGCGATACGGATCAGCGATCTTCACCCCATGCAACGTGTCCACCACATCCTCCTTGCGGGTCTGGGGGTAGTTCAGTGATTGAGCAGCGATAGTGGTGGTAGTCAGCATGAGCAAAAATGCGAAGCGCATGCCTCATGCTGGCGGGATCGCGCCACTTTGCACTTTTCAATTTGCCATTCTCCCGTTTGAATCAACCTGCTCCAAGCTGATTTCGGCATTCGTCATTCCACCTTCGTCATTTTCCACCATGCCCATCTCCCCAGACCAATACGAAAAGCTCGGTTCCTTCTACCTGGGCCGCGAATACGATCTCGCCACGAAGCAGATCAAAGACGATCTCGTGCTTTACGATTCAAAGGACCTCGTCACGCACGGTGTGGTGCTCGGCATGACCGGCAGTGGCAAGACGGGTCTCTGCCTCGCGCTGCTCGAAGAAGCGGCCATCGACGGCGTTCCGGTCATCGCCATCGACCCCAAGGGCGATCTCGGCAATGCGCTGCTCACCTTCCCCAATCTCAGCGCCCAAGAATTCCGCCCGTGGATCAATGAGGACGAAGCGCGTCGTAAAGGCCAGTCGCCAGATGATTACGCCGAGTCACAGGCCGCAACTTGGCAGAAAGGCCTCGGCGATTGGGGCCAAAACGCCGACCGCATCAAAAAACTGCGCGAGACCGTCGATATGGCGATCTACACGCCCGGCAGCAACGCGGGTCTGCCCGTGTCGATTCTCAGCTCGCTGAATTGCCCGCCTGACGAGGTCATGGATGACGCCGAAGCGCTCGCAGACCGCATCGAAAGCACTGTTTCCTCGATGCTCGGCCTGATGGACATCGAAGCCGATCCCATCCAGTCGCCGGAGCACATCCTGCTCAGCAACATCGTCGCGCATTGCTGGAAGAAGGGGCAGAACCTGACGCTCGAAAACCTCGTGCGCCACATTCAGCAGCCGCCGATTCGGAAGATTGGCGTTGTCGATCTCGACAGCTTCATGCCGGAGGCTAAACGCACGCCGCTGGCGATGAAGCTGAACAACCTCCTCGCCAGCCCCGGCTTCAGCACCTGGCTCGAGGGCGAGCCGCTCGACATCCAGCGCATGTATTACACGAAGGAGGGCAAGCCACGCGTCACCATCTTCTGCATCGCGCATCTGAGCGACACGGAGCGCATGTTCTTCGTCTCGTTGCTACTCAATCAACTCCTCGGCTGGATGCGCACGCAGCAGGGCACGACTTCGCTGCGTGCCTTGTTCTACATGGATGAAATCTTCGGCTACCTGCCGCCCACGGCGATGCCGCCTTCAAAGAAGCCGATGATGATCCTGCTCAAGCAGGCTCGTGCCTTTGGTCTTGGCATCCTACTCGCCACGCAGAACCCGGCCGACCTCGATTACAAGGCGCTGGCGAACATCGGCACCTGGTGGCTCGGTCGTTTGCAGACGGAGCGCGACAAGATGCGCGTGCTCGACGGCCTCGAAGGCGCGGCGAACACCGCCGGTGGCAAATTCGACCGCCAACTCATGGAGCGGACCCTCGCAGGACTCGGTGCCCGCGTCTTCCTCATGAACAACGTGCATGAGGATGCGCCCGTGGTCTTCCATGTGCGCTGGATTTTGAGCTACCTCAGCGGCCCGCTCGCTCGCAATCAGATCAAGGCCCTCATGGACCCGATCCGCCCGGCAAAAAAGGAAGCGGTTGCATCCGAAGACGATGGCTTCGCGCCTCCCGGAGCCAGCAGCGCCTCCGCCGACCGCAACACCACGCACCCAAAGCTGCCTGAAGACGTCACCGAGCTGTTCCAGCCTAGCGATGAGGATGCCGAGAGCCTCACCTACACACCCGCCATCCTGCGCAGCGCCACCGTTGTGTTCGACGACGCGAAACGGAAGATCAGCGGCAAGAGTGTCGTGACACTCGTCAACGCCATCGACATCGAGAAGCAGAAGGTCTTGTGGGACAAGTTCATCGACATCCCAAAGAACGACGATCTCTCCCAATACGAATCCGAGCCCAAGGAAAACGCCGCCTTTGCCGACCTGCCCGGCCCCGCGCTGAAATCCAGCACCTACACCAGCATCAAGAAAGACTTCATCGACTGGGTGTATGCCAATCACTCACTCAAAGTCTTCTTCAGCCCATTGTTGGAAGCCTATTCGAACCCCGGTGAGAAGCAGGATGAGTTCAAAGCCCGCGTGACCCAGACCGCCCGCGAACTGCGTGACAAGGCCGTGGAAGAACTCCGCGAGAAGACCGCCAAGGCCGTGAAAGCACTGGAGGCCAAGGCGGACAAAGCCTCGGCCAAGGTGGAAACCCAGAAGGCACAGGCCAGCAGCGCCACCATGAGCACTGTCGTCTCCATCGGCGGCGGCATCCTCGGCGCCATCTTTGGCCGCAAAAGCGGCATCACTGCCGCCAGCAGCAGCATCGCAGGAGCCAGCCGTGTCATGAAGGAGCGCCGAGAGGCCGCCGCTGCCGAGAGCGAATTGGAAGCCATCCATTCCGAGATGGCCGACCTGGAAAAACAACTCGCCGACGACACGCAAAAGATCCGGGATCAATACGATCCGGCTGCGCTTGCCCTCGAAACCGTGAAACTCACCCCGGTGAAGAAAAACATCCAGGTGACGGCGACGGGGATTCTGTGGCTGGCGAAGGCGTGAACGTGAAACAGGCTGCTAGCCTGTTGTTTGGAAAGACACCTTAAACCGGACAGGCTGGCAGCCCGTCTCACTCCTCAATACACATCACGCCGGTAGCGCTTCGCGTCCTTCAGCGCCTGCATGTAGGCGACGGCTTCTTCGGGCGTTTTGCCGCCTTCTTTTTCGATGATGGTGTGCAGGGCCTTGTCCACATCGCTGGCCATGCGGGAGGCGTCGCCACAGACATAGAAGATGGCGCCTTGCTCCAGCCAAGCCCAGAGTTCGGCACCGGATTCGAGCATCTTGTGCTGCACATAGATCTTCTCAGCCTGATCGCGGCTCCAGGCGGTGCTGAGCTTCGTCAGCGTGCCATCGGCGAGATAAGCTTCGAACTCCTCTTGGTAAAAGAAGCAAGACTTGCTGCTGACTTCGCCGAAGAACAGCCAGGACTTGCCCTGGGCGTTCGTGGCTTTGCGCTCCTCCAGGAAGGCACGAAACGGCGCGATGCCGGTGCCGGGACCGCACATGATGATAGGCGTTTCTTCCTGCGGCTCGGGGAGGCGGAAGCCTTTGCCGTGATTCACGAAGCACGGGATCAGCGTCTCGTTCGGCGTCACACGTTCGGCGAGGTAAGTGGAGGCGACACCGCCACGCGCACGACCATGGCTGGTGTAGCGCACGGTGGCGATGGTGAGATGCACCTCCTCAGGATGCGCCTTCTGGCTGCTGCTGATCGAGTAGAGGCGGATGTTCAGCTTCTTCTGCGTCAGCATGAACTCCTCCGGCGTGAACTTTGCGGTCGGGTTTTCGAGCAGCAGGTCGATCACGAAGCGGCCCCAGAGATAGTTTTTGAGGTCTTCCTTCTTCTCTGGCAGCGCAAGTTCGGCCAGCAGGGTGTTGCCACCAGTCTTCTCGACGATGGCCTTGATGAGCTTGTTGTCGATCTCGGTGATGAGCGCCCCTTCGATCAAAGCCTGGCGAATCGGCACCTCCGCGGCGGTTTTCGGATGCTTCACGATCTCTGCACCGGAAAAACCCAGCGCGGCGAGCATGTCATCGACCAGAGCAGGATCGTTCTGGGGCTGCACGGCCAGCGAGTCGCCCGGGGTGTATTCGAGACCGGAGCCGGACAGGTCGATTTCGTAATGAGCCGTATGTTTCGGCGCGTCAGGCCCGGAGAGGTTGAACATGCGCTTCACTTTCGCGATGCAGGGGTTCTTGACGTTGTAAACGGGCTTTCCGGCTTCTGGGGTGCTCATGAGTTGGGTAAGGAACTGGGGCGCAGACTATGGCGCGAGGTTGGGTTGTCAAACCTCGTGCCAAAGCAGGAAAAAGGCCAGTTTGCAGGCCGCTCGATCACAGCGGCAGAATCAGCATCGCCTTCGCGCCTAAGCCGCCCTCAATGTTCGAGAGTTCCACACTGCCACCGTGCAGTTGCGCGACTTCTTTGACGAAGCAGAGACCCAACCCCGTGCTCTTTTTGCCCGTGTCGGGCCGTGGCAGGGAGTAGAAGCGCTCAAACACCCGCTCACGCGCATAATCGGGAATGCCGGGGCCGCGATCTTCGATCTCGATCACGGCTTTGGAGTCGAAGCGGTAGCTGCGAATAGTGATGGCGCTGCCCTTCGGGGCAAAGTCGATGGCGTTTTGGATGAGATTGCTCAAAGCCAGCTCGATGAGCCAGGGATCGCCCTGAATGACGAGTTCTTCAGCCAAATCCCGCTGCAAGCAGACCTCACGCGATGCCGCGATGAGTGCGTGATGATCCCAGGCACGGTCCAGCATCTCGCGCAGGTTCACCGACTCGCGATTTTCGAGGGTCTTCTGCTTTTCGAGCGCGGCGAGGTGCAGCAGGCGTTCGAGCAGATCGCGCAGCCGGTCGGCCTCGCTGCGGATGTTTTGCAAGAAGCGGGCGCGTTTGGGCTCAGGCACATCACCTTGCAGAATCTCGCTGGCCCCAAGGATGGCGGCGACGGGGCTTTTCAACTCGTGCGTGAGGCTCTGGACGTAGTTCTCGACGTATTCGCGGCCTTCAAGCGCGTCGCGCATGTCTTCGAGGGCTTTGGCGAGAGTCTTCATCTGGTGCCCCGGCATGTGCGGCGAGGCGGATCGTTCACCACGGCTGACGGCCAGCGCATGACGCGCAAGATCATCCAAAGGCCGCGTGGCCCAACGTGCCGCAAGGTAGATGCCCAGCAGCATGAGCACGACCGTGGTGACGATGGACCATTTCAACCAGCGCTCCGTCTCCCACACAAAGGCCAGCACACCTCGTTGTGGCTTGGCAACGCTGAGCATGCCGATCAGCCTGCCATTTTGGCGAATCGGCGCACCGACATACATCACCACAGAAAGCGGGTCGTATTCACTGGTGCGCGAGGAACGGGCGCCGTATTGCCCCATCAAGGTGAGGTTCACATCCCGATGATTCGAGATCGTGCCAGGCTTTTCGATGCCAGCGGAATCAAACAGCACGCGACCTTGCGCATCGGTCACATAAACCTGCATGTCCACCTGCGTCTTGCTGCGGTTGTAGATCTGCGCGTTGAGTTCGCGACCGTGTGCCGCACGGATGGCCTGCTCGACAGCCTGCGGTTCCAAAACACCATTCTTCGCGTCTGCGGCGAGGATTTCGGCCAGGATGTTCGCCACATCGACCATCGGCTCCTCAATGGCTTCAAAATACTGCCGCTCCACGCGGCGAATGAGCTGCGAGAACAGCACAAACAGCCCCACGCTGGCCACCAGCGCGAAGCCAAGAAGAAAGCGTGCGGTGAGGCTCATGCGTCAGGCCAAGTTTCGAGCAATGAGTAGCCCATGCCACGATGGGTGACGATGGGGTCAATGCCCGCTCGCACGCCGCGCATGCGGGCGCGGAGGGTTTTGATGTGCGTGTCCACGGTGCGCTCCAT
>JAJTDU010000007.1 GCA_021298725.1 Verrucomicrobiaceae bacterium
TCGGCGTAGCGCAGCGCGGCGGCACCACCACCGGTCTCGCTGTAGGCGTCCACCGTGCCGTGCAGGTAGTCGATGCCGGCGAAGGGACCGGTGAGCAGCGTGTTGTTCTGGAAGCGGAAGTTCCAGCCCAAGTTGTACTGCACCGAGTTGGTGTAGCGGTGGGTGCTGCCGTAGGCCTGTGGGAAGCCGAGGCCGGGATTGCGGGTGGAGTCCAGCTCGTAGCTGCCGAAGCTGTAGAGCAGGCTGCTCCAGTAGTTCTTACGCACGAAGGTCAGGTAAGTGGAAAGGGCAGGGCCTTCGAGATCGAGGCTGCCGAGGCCGCCGGAGTAGTCCTGCCAGCTTTGCAGGAAGGACACGGCGAAGCCGACGGCGAGGCCGCGGGAAAGATGACGCTCGATGCCGATGCCTGGAGCCCAGGACTCAACATTCACACCGGCCTGGCCGCTGAGAGCGTTGAGATCGACGTAGCCGTAGTTCACGGTGGTGTAAACTTCCCACTGGCGGGAGCGCAGCACCTTGTGGGCGATGGGGTCTTCGGGACCATCTCCCTGGCCGATGACGACACCTTCATCCAGGGAGGCGGAGAGGCTGCTGTTGGCGGCTTCTTCACCATCACCTGCCATGAGGCCGAAGATGTGGTTGTTGACGTCGCTGGTGGCGGTCTGGTTGCCGCTGATGAGCATCTGGCCCAGCACGTTGGCCATCGGCAGGCCGGTTTGCACGGCGGAGAGTTCTTCAGGCGGCGGGCCGGAGTATGGGGTAATGGCAAAGATATTCACCAAACCCGGGCCTCTAATTTCGAAACCCTGCGGCAGCCCCAAGGTTGTACCTGCGTTATAAGTCGATATCACGATGTCGCGCGTTCCGGGCGCATCGATAGTGAAGGTGAACATAGGTTTAAGTCCGCTTGGATCAAAGGTGCCAGCATCGTCATTCCCAGTAATATAACCGGACTGCGGATTGGCCGAGTCAAAGGTGGTGTATAGGATCCCCACGGTATCAATCGGGTCAGTGCCGGATAGCTGCTCAAAGGTATAGCTACCAATCACCGTGAAATCGCCACGCAGGGCCAGGGTATTGAAAACATTGGCGCCAGCTGCCAGTCTGGCGACGGAGCTTGGGTTGAGACTCGTCCCTACCAGGGACATGGTGCCGATCGAGGCATTGGTGGAGTCTGCGCTGAAGGGGGAGGTGATGATAGCACTGGCGGGGACGCACAGGCTGATCATCGTCATCCCGGTCATGGCGGTCGTCAGCAGACTGCGTGGTAAGGACAATGATCGGAGGAATTGGGCCCCGAAAAATCGCGGGCTGTTGGGGGTGGACTGCGTGGACATGATTACTGGTCTGGAGGGGTAGGGTTGAATTGGTGCGAGTGATGATTTCGTCTCTAGCTCAAAACCAGGCGGCGGGAGGGCGCCCGGAACGGTGAATGGCAGCCGTCTGCCACGCCGTGCCGCCCTAACCACAAACGAACGGATGGATAAACCGGTATAATGGGGTAACCCATTGCGGCGCTCGCCCTGCCAAGGCTGAGTGCAGCGCAATGGGGCCAGATTTTGTGCGGACCACCCGCAACGGCCCTTCCATGCCTGAAATGCCGCTGATGGATTTTGGGTGCGTCAGCCCTGGCAGAGCCGTGAGACAGGCAGCCTGCCTGTGGTTCCAATCCCACCGGCTGGCAGCCTGGATCACTCTCTGAGGAGGTAGGAGGCGGAGCCGCAGGGCCCACGCATGAAATCGAAAACGGAATCCAGCCGCTGTTGTTTCTCCCACAGATTCATGGAGGCCCGCAGATTCTGCCCGCGGCATGTGGCAGATCATGGGAGCACCCACCGCGGGAGAGGGACTGAAAAAGAGAGCGGTTTCGATGCAAGAGCGTCCTGGCAGCGCTGCGCTAGCTGGAAGCCCGCTTCCAACTCATGGACAAAACCGCAAGAACAGGGCATAATCCGCCCCATGCGATTCATCAGCCCCAAGACCGACTTCGCTTTCAAGAAAATCTTCGGCTCCGCTGGCAGTCAGGGCATTCTGCGCTCGTTCTTGAACGCCGTGCTCTACGAGGGCCTGCCGCGCATCGCCAGCCTGGAGATCGTCGATCCCTACAGCATTCCCCGGCTGGAGGGCATGAAGGACAGTTACCTGGACGTGCGGGCGGTGCTGGATGACGGACAGCACGTGATCATCGAGATGCAGGTGCTCAATGTCCCCGGCATGGAGAAGCGGCGGATTTCATCATGTTCCCCGAGCTGGAGGGGCAGGTCATCAGCCGCTTCATCCTGGCGGAGAAAAACCAACTCATCGCCTACCCCGAAGGGGATGTGGAGCTCGTTTTCGTGGAACTGCCCAAATTTCACCGCGAGCTGGAGGACCTGCGCGGCCTGACCGACGAATGGCTGTACTTTGTGGGCCGCGCCGGCGAGCTGGAACAAGTGCCTGAGCGCCTCGGCAAGGTCGATGAGATCGACGATGCCTTTGAGATCGCCCAGACCGTCCGACTTTCCGCCGATGAAGAACACGCCCTGGAGCTGAAAACCCGCTGGATCGCTGACCAGCGGATGATTTTGGCGGCGAAACAAGATGCCGAAGCGCAAACGGCAGCCGCGCTGGCCGCCAAACAGGATGCGCAGGCCAAGACGCACGATGCGGAGGCCAAGGCGCAGCGTTATCTGGTGAGCTTGATTCAGATGCTCAAGCAGCAGGGGGCGAGCGACGAGGCCATCGCGCAGCAGCTAGGTCTTTCAGCCGAACAGGCGCGGACCTTGTCCTGAACTGGATTCAGCTCAACACCGGATCCCCATACAGCGTGAAGTGGTCGGCTTCGGTGATGCGGACGTTGAAGATCTCGCCGGTGTGGCGTTGCGGGTTGCCTTCGAAGACGACGATGCGGTTGCTACCGCTGCGGCCGGTGAGGCGCTCGGAGTTGGTCTTGCTGGGGCCTTCGCAGAGGATCTCGACGTTTTGACCGACGAGGCGTTCATACATCGGCAGGGCGATGCTGTTGACGAGGCCGAGAAGGTCTTGATTGCGCTCTTCTTTGACCTGCTCCGGCACTTGCAGGGCGTCTTCCATCTCCGCCGCAGGCGTGCCACGGCGTTTGGAGTAACGAAACACGAAGGCGTTGTCGAAACGGAGGTCTTCAAAGAGCTTCCGCGTCTCCAGGTAGTGCTCCTCGGTCTCGCCGGGGAAGCCGACGATGACGTCGGTGGTCACGGCGATGCCGGGACGGGCGGCGCGGATGCGCTGCACGAGCTCGGTGAACTTTGCGGCGGTGTAGGGCCGGTGCATGCGCTTCAAAATGGCATCACTGCCGCTTTGCACCGGCAGATGCACATGCTCGGCCAGCTTTGGCAGGTAGGTGAAGGCCTCGATGAGGTCTTTCTTATACCCGATGGGATGCGGGCTGGTGAAACGAATGCGCTGGATGCCTGGAACCTCATGTACGGCCTCCAAAAGCTGCACGAAGGGGCTTTTGCCATCCACAGCGGGGAATTCGTGCCGGCCGTAAAGATTCACGATCTGGCCCAGCAGCGTGACTTCCTTCACGCCACGATCGGCGAGGCGTTTCACCTCCTCCACGATGTCCGCGATGGGTCTTCCGCGTTCACCGCCGCGTGTGTAAGGCACGATGCAGAAGGTGCACTTCATGTTGCAGCCCTGCATGATGCTCACGAAGGCGCTGGCCTGCTTTTCCTTCAGGGTGTGATCGCGGATCGTGTTCTGCGAGGCTTCTTCCTCATCCACATCGACGATGGAAAAGCGTTCCTCATCCATCTGCCGCGCTTCCTTGGCGCGGATGATCTCATCGACGTAATCGACGACGCGATGATACTTCTGCGTGCCGACGACGAGATCTACCTTCGCCTTGCCCACCAGCTCACTGCCACGGCTCTGCGCCATGCAGCCCATGAAGCCGGTGACCAGCGGCACCTTGCGCCGCCGCACCATGCCCATTTTTCCCAGCGCCTTCTGCTCCGCCTGATCGCGTACGGAGCAGGTGTTGATCAATACCACGTCCGCGTCCAGATCCGTCCCCGTCATGGTATAACCACGCTCGGTGAACATCTGCGACACCTGCTCGGTGTCGCGCTCGTTCATCTGGCAGCCGTAGGTTTTGATGTGGACGCGGGGCATTGAAGGCGCGGAGGGTAGCTTTCCGCAGGAGAGGACGCAAGGAGCAGCGGGAGTCTCAAATGACGAAATCCGAATGAGGAATGACGAAGGAAACCCGAATGTCGAAGCACGAAGTCTTCAAAGCATTTGGGCTTGGTCATTCATTCGTCATTGCCGTCAGGCTTTGATCTCAAAGATCGCCTCGACCTCGACCGCCGCACCCGTGGGGAGCTGTGCAAAGCCCAGGGCGCTGCGCGCGTGGTAGCCGTCGCCCTCTTTGCCGAAAATCTCATGCAGCAGGTCGGAGCAGCCGTTGATCACCAAATGCTGGTCGCTGTATTCCAACGTCGAATTCACACAGCCGAGCACTTTGATGACTTTGAGGCCGTCCAACGTGCCATGCGTGTCCCACACCGAGCGCAGCACCTTCTCGGCACAGTTCTTGGCGGCCTTGTAGCCATCCTCGGTCGAGACATCGGCGCCGAGCTTGCCTTTGAGGTCGCTGACATGGCCGGAGGTGAGGAGCTGGTTGCCGCTGCGGATGCAGAGGTTGAGGTAACCAGGGGCTTGTTTCGTGAAGGTGAGGCCGAGGGATTCTGCTTTTTGCTGGGGAGTCATGATGGGGAGGGAGAGGTGGATGCAGAATACGATTTGGAAAACGAAAACTGGCAAACAGTGCCATTCATCGATCATCTTTAGGCCATGAGATACCTTCTCGTTCTTTGCGGCTCTTTCTTAGCCCTCAACCTTGGTGCTGAAGTCGTCGATACCAGCACGCTCATCGGCAAAGTCGTCTGCGGCTACCAGGGCTGGTTCCGCTGCGAGGGCGATGGCAGCAACAATGGCTGGCATCACTATGCCGCTGGCGGAAAATTCGAGCCGGGGCACGCGCACATCGAGATGTGGCCGGATGTGAGTGAACTACCGCCGCAGGACCGCTTCGCCACGCCGTTCAAGCACGCCGACGGACGCACCGCCGAGGTCTTCAGCTCTGTGCGTGAGTCCGTCGTGCAGCTCCATTTCAAGTGGATGCGCGACTACGGCATCGACGGCGCTTTTGTGCAGCGCTTCGTCACCACCACCCGCGATAAACGTTTCTGCGAACCGATGGATCAAGTCTTGGCGCACTGCCAATCCGCCGCCAAAGCGCACGGACGCGGCTGGACGCTGATGTATGACCTCAGTGGCATCAAGGAAGACGGTATTCAGCTCGTGATCGAAGACTGGAAACGGCTCATCTCTGAGAAACGCCTCGACCGCGAAGGCTCAGCCTACTTCAAGCATCATGGCAAGCCGCTCGTCGCGCTATGGGGCCTCGGCTTCAACGACCGTGCGCCGATGCTCGATGAATGGTCACGCCTGATCACGTTTTTGCACGATGATGGCTGTGCGGTCATGCTCGGCGTGCCCTACTACTGGCGCACGCTCGATCACGACTGCATCCAAGATCCCCAACTGCACGAACTCATCGCCCGCGCCGACATCGTCAGCCCATGGGCCGTGGGAAGGCTCGGCACGCCGCAAGACGCGGCCCATCGAATCGAGAAAATCTTGAAGCCGGACGTGCTGTGGTGTGCGGAGCGCAAGATCGACTACCTGCCGGTGATCTTCCCCGGCTTCAGTTGGCAGAACCTGTCCAGGTCACGCGGTCAGGAAGCCAAGTTGGATGCCATTCCTCGACTCGGCGGCCGCTTTCTTTGGTCACAGGCACTCGCGGCCAAACAAGCCGGTTCGCAGATGCTCTACATCGCCATGTTTGACGAGCTGGACGAAGGCACCGCCATTTTCAAAACGACGAATCAACCACCTGTGGGGGACAGTCGATTCCTCTCCGAACCTGATCTTCCGACCGACCACTATCTCTGGCTCAGCGGGATGCTGGGCAAGCTTCTGCATGGTGAAGCATCGGATGAAATGCCGCAGCGCTAAATCCATCGCCTCAGTGGTCAAGCTTAGCTGCGCCTCCCCATCGGTTCGATGACAGATCGAATACACATCGGCTGAAAACCATCCGCTTGTCTGACGTTCCCAAGACACATGACCACCCAACTCACCCGCCGTCACAGTCTCAAGCTCATCACCGCAGGAACGCTCGCAGGTTTGGCGAGGCGCGAATCTGTGCAGGCACAAACGCCCGGCTCCAAGCCTGTTTCGGATGCCTGGGCGCAGACGCATGATCGCGTGTGGCTCGGTGGTGAGTTTTGGGCGAATCCGATGGAGGACTGGCGGGTGAGCGAGGGCGGTGTGGAGTGCCTGAACGTCGGCCCTGGCCGCAGCGTGCATTCGCTGACGCATCAAATCACGCAAAACGGCGCGTTCACGATGGCCGTGACGACCACGCGGCTCGAAGCGCTCAAAAACGACGGCGGCGCGGGCTTCCGCATTGGGGTGCGCAGTGAGATCAACGAGCACCGCAGCAACTGCTTCGTGCAAAAAGGCATCAACGCCGGCTGGCAGGGCGATCAACTCGTGCTCGGGCCGAAGCTGTCCGTGCTCAAAGATGGCGCGGCTTTGAACCAGGTGCGACTGACGCTCAAAGGAGCGCCGCAGGGCGAGAAATGCGTGTTAACGCTCATCGCAGCGGATGCCGCTTCAGGCGTGGAGCTGGCAGCGCTCACGCATGAGGTCGCGGCGGATCAAATTTTCGGCAACGTGTCGCTCGCGAACAACTTCGCTGCCGGCGCAGCCGGTGCCGCGAAGAAGGGCAAGGGCAAAGGCGCGGCGACAGGCGGTGGACGGTATCGGTTTCAAAACTGGACACTGGAAGGCGCGGCTTTCACCATCTCTCCGCAGCAGAAGTTCGGCCCGATTTTGTGGTCCATGTACTCGCTGAGTGATTCACGCACGAAAGAAGGCTTTGTGATGAAGATCAGCGCCCTCACTGGGCCGCTCGGTGCGCAGGACCATCACGAGGTTGAGCTGCACATCGAAAAAGACGGCGCATGGAAATCTCTCGGCACGGCGAAGCTCGATCCCGCCGCGTGGGTGGCCACGTTTCGTGTTCCCAATTGGGATGAGAAAAAAGCCGCACCCTACAAGCTGGTGTATCGCGAGAAACACAGGGACGGCAGCGAAACGCCGAATGAATGGTCGGGCACCATCAAGGCCAATCCTGAAGGGCGACCGCTGCGCATGGCCGCGCTGACTTGCCAGAATGATTATGGCTTCCCCTACGCGCCGGTGGCCGAGAACGTGCGCAAGCTCGACCCCGACCTGGTCTTTTTCTCCGGTGACCAGATTTACGAAAACCACGGCGGCTTCGGCATCATTCGTGAACCAGCGGAGCCTGCGATCCTGAATTACCTGCGCAAGTTTTACCAGCACGGCTGGGCCTTCCGCGAAGTCATGCGCAACGCGCCCACCCTTTGCCTGCCCGACGACCACGACGTCTTCCAGGGCAACATCTGGGGCGAAGGCGGCAAGAAGATGGACGTGGGCGACACTGGGGCGTCCTCGAAGGGCGGTTACATCGAACCAGCACGCATGGTGAACGTGGTCCATAAAACCAACGTCGCCCATCATCCTGATGCGTTTGATCCCAAGCCGGTGCTGCAGGACATCAGTGTGTATTATGGCGACATGGTCTATGGCGGTGTCAGCTTTGCCATCCTCGCCGATCGTCAGTGGAAAAGCGGCCCTGAGCATGTCGATACCGGCGGCGGCGGACGTGCCGATCATGTGCCGGATGCGAACTTTGACACTGCCAAGCTCGACAAACCCGGCCTCGTCCTGCTCGGCGAGCGCCAGGAGGCGTTTTTAAAGCAATGGGCGCAAGACTGGCGCGGGCACAAGCTCAAGGCCGTGCTTAGCCAGACCGTCTTTGCCAACGTGGCCACGCATCACGGGGATCCCGATGGTTATCTCAAAGCCGATCTCGACTCCGGCGGCTGGCCGCAGACGCCACGCAATCGCGCCATCGAGCTGATGCGTCCTGCCATGGCCCTGCACATCAATGGCGACCAACATCTCACCACGCTGGTGCAATACGGCGTGGAGAAGCAGCGCGATGCGAATTGGTCCTTCTGCACACCAGCCATTTCTGCCGGTTATCCACGCTGGTGGCGGCCTGATGAGCTGAAAATGCCGCATACGAACCGCCCGAAGCACGGCCTGCCAGACACGGGCGAGTTCATCGAAGGTCTTGGCAACAAGGCTTACGTCTATGCCGTCGGCAATCCGGAGAGCGGTCAAGCACCGAACCGCTACGACAAGGCGCATGAGAAAGGCAGCGGCTTTGGCTTCATCACCTTCGACACGGAGAAGAAGACCTACTTCATCGAGTCCTTCCGCTTCCTCATCGACGCCACGGATGGCAAAGCCGCGAACCAGTTCCCCGGCTGGCCGGTGACGATCCAACAGGCGGAGAACCGCGGCGAGAACGTGCTCGGCTGATGGTGTAGCTTCTGTTGGTAACCGAAGCTGAGCCTCCTCAACCGATTCGATGGCCCATCGAATCTACCTTTCCAATCATGCGCTTCGTCATCACCACGCTTCTGCTTTGTTCCTGTGCTTTTCTCAGTGCTCAAGAGCCGCCAAAGAAGGGCAAAGGCAAAGCCAAGGCTGCTGCTGCGCGTCAGCCGCAGTTTCAGGTGCCGCTCTCCCAGCATCTGATCTCCAGCGATGCCGCGCTGCATCGTGACTTCCCGGACTTCGTCATCGCGAAGAACCTGAGGCTGTGGGCCACTTACATCGAGCACGATGGCAAGGCGGACACGCTGCACCTCGCCACACGCGAAGCGGGCGGTTGGAAACCCGTGGCGGCGTTGTCCAAGCCCGGCGTGATTCATCAACCAGCCATCGCGGCCGATGGCGCGGGTGTTTGGTGCTTTTGGGGGCAGGTGAATGACAAGGATGTGATGACGTTGCGAGCGCGACGCTTGGCGGATGGCAAAGCGGAGGAGGAGATCGAACTCGCCGCAGCAACCGACGCTGGCAGCACCTTTGTGGATGCGGGCACCGATGCGGCAGGTCGTGTGTGGGTGACGTGGCAGGAGGTGCGGCCTGGAGCCTCGCCAATCTGGGCGCGGCATTGGAACGCAGAGAAAAAAGCTTGGTCGGAGGCCATTCGTGTCGCCACGAACCCAGAAGGGGGCAACTGGGAGCCGCGTCTCGCCTTCACCGACACGGAAGGCGCGTGGATCGTCTATGATTCGTCCGCCGGGAGCGAGTTCAACCTGCGTCTCGCGCATGTGAAGCTCGATGGTCACGTGGACGACAAGGTGCTGGTGCAAACCCCCGATTACGAAGCACGCGCCAGCATCGCGGCGGATGGCCACGGCGGCTTGTGGATCGCTGCCGAGCGCG
This sequence comes from Verrucomicrobiaceae bacterium, assembly GCA_021298725.1. Classification (GTDB taxonomy): domain Bacteria; phylum Verrucomicrobiota; class Verrucomicrobiia; order Verrucomicrobiales; family Verrucomicrobiaceae; genus Prosthecobacter. Next base: position 9,418 of record JAJTDU010000007.1, read on the forward strand.
GAAGGCAGCAGTGGGGGCTGGATTCACGCGGACATGAAAATGACATCGGCCTCAACGCGCAAAAGCGCCTGCTCCTCGGCCGCTATGACATCGCCAGCGGTCAGTTCACTGAGGTGCCCGTGCCACACCACGGTCGCCCCACGCCCGCACCTGATCCGAGTCCCGGTTTCGCCGTGAACGTGCCCTCTGTCGCCGTGCGTGAGGACGGTCAGGTGTGGCTGAGCTACCGCTACTTCGCGAATGCCTTCTGGCGTGCTGCCGTCACGCGTTACGACCCGAAAACGCAGCGCTGGGCCGAGCCTGCCGCGCTGCCAGACAGCACGATGGGGCAGGATCGTCATCAAGAGCTGCATGTCGGCCCGAAAGACGGCCTCTGGATCACCTGGGCCACGGACAAACGCAGCACCAAGGCCAGCGGCATCGCGGAGATTCACTCGGCCTTGATCCAACACGACGCCGCATGGCCGCTCATGCCCGAGGAGCCGGAGGCGGCCATCGCACGCGCTGCGGAACCGGAGCCGTATTTCAACGCACCCACGCCACCGCGCCCGCTCACCGAGCATCACGCCTGGAAGATCGGCGGAAAGACGTATCGCCTCGTGTGGGGAGACCTGCATCGTCACACGGACATCTCGAACTGCCGCACCGGCTTCGACGGCTGCATCGTGGAGCACTACCGCTACGCCTACGACCTCGCTGGTCTTGATTTCCTCGGCACTTCCGACCACACGGACATCGGCAAGATTTACTCGCCCTACGAATGGTGGCACACGCAGCGGCAGGTGGACGCGTTTCACGCGCCAGGGAGCTTTGCGCCGCTCTACGCTTACGAGCGTGAGCAGCGTTTCCCCTGGGGGCATCGCAACATCGTCTTCGCGAAGCGCGGCGGGCCGATTGTTTACATCCAGCGGCAAAATTACCGCCAGTCGCAGTGGCAGGAGTCGTGGCCCGTCGCGCCCGGCATTGGCGAGATTCTACCGACCGAGTTGTGGGATGTTTTGAAGCGTTATGATCAGTCCGTCGCCATCATCAGCCACACCGGTGCCACTGGCATGGGCACGGACTGGACGAAGTATGCGCAAGGCATCGACAACACCTATGAAAACACCGTCGAGATCTTCCAAAGTGCCCGTGTGAGCTACGAGGGCCTCGGCACACCGCAGCCCACCGTCGGCCTGCGCCAAACGGAACACTACACGCCACACAAACTCGCCGGTGACGAGCACCCTAAGCCGCCCGGTGTCATCACTGACTTTGACGCAGGATTCCCGAAACAGCCCGGCTACAACCACGGCGTGTATCAAAAGGCGCTCGAAGTCGGCCACAAGCTCAGCGTCTTTGCCTCCAGCGACCACATCGCCACGCACACCTCGTTTGGCGGTGTGTATGTCGAAGACTTCACTCGTGAGGGCATCATCGCAGGCTTCAAAGCCCGCCGCACCTGCGCTGCCACGGACAAGATCTTCGTCGAGCTCAGCAGCGGCGATCATCTCATGGGTGAGGTCATTGAAACGAGCGGCCAACCCGCGCTCAGCTTCCGCATCGAAGGCACCGCGCCGATCAAACGCCTCACCATCGTGCGCAATGAGCAGGATCATCACATCATCGAGCCGAAGGCGAAATCCGTGAGCCAAACCTGGACCGACAGCGCACCGCTGAAGGGTGAAAACCGCTACTACCTGCGCATTGAGCAAACCGACGGCAACATGGCTTGGTCTTCGCCGCTTTGGATCACGGTGAAGTAGCAGGCGCTCTTGATTGAAGGATTGGCGCAGATGCGATCGTTCCAGACGACCCCATGAAGCTCCTGAGCCTTGTCCTTTCGTCATTCTGTATTCTGCATTCGTCATTCGCCGCTGATCGCCCCAACATCCTGTGGCTGACGAGTGAAGATCACGGTCCGCACATGGGCTGCTACGGAGACGCCTTCGCCACCACGCCGAACGTCGATGCGCTGGCCGCGAAAGGGATGCTCTTCAAGCACGCGTGGTCCTGTGGTCCAGTCTGCGCTGCGGCACGCACGACGATCATCGCAGGCATGTATCCGCCTTCGACCGGTGGTGAGCACATGCGCAGCATGACTGAAATGCCGAAGGGCACGAAGATGTATCCGCAGTTCCTGCGCGAATCCGGTTACTACTGCACGAACAACAGCAAGGAGGACTACAACCTCGCGAAGCCCGAGGGCGTGTGGGACGTGTCGTCTGGCAACGCGACCTGGAAGAACCGTAAAGAAGGCCAGCCCTTCTTCGCGATCTTCAATGAAACGTGCAGCCACGAGAGTCAGCTCCGCAAACGCCCGCATGTGGCGATTCATGATCCTGCGAAGGTCCGTGTGCCCGCGTATCATCCCGACACGCCGGAAGTCCGCCAAGATTGGGCGCAGTATTATGATCAAGTCACGTTGGCAGACGCTTCTGCGGGCAAACGCCTCAAAGAACTCGAAGAAGCCGGTCTCGCTGCTGACACGATCGTCTTCTACTACGCCGACCACGGTAGCGGCATGCCGCGCAACAAGCGCTGGCCCTGCAACTCCGGCCTCCAGGTGCCGATGGTCGTGTATTTCCCGCCCAACTGGAAACACCTCGCGCCCAAGGAATACCGCGCGGGTGTGAAGTCCGACCGCCTCGTTAGCTTTGTCGATCTCGCACCCACGCTGCTCAGCATCATCGGCGTGCAGCCGCCGGAGTGGATGCAGGGCCACGCCTTCGCTGGGAAATTCCAAACCGAGCCGCAGCCCTTCGTTTATGGCTTCCGCGGCCGCATGGACGAACGCATCGACACGGTGCGCAGTGTCACGGACGGGCGCTTCGTCTATCTGCGCAACTACATGCCGCATCTCTCGCAGGCACAGCACGTCAGTTATCAGTTTGAAACGCCCAGCACGCGTGTTTGGCGGAAACTCTTCGATGAAGGCAAGCTCACGCCTGCGCAATCCATCTTCTGGAAAGAGCCGAAAGACGCCGAAGAACTTTACGACCTGCAAAGCGACCCCGACGAAGTCCACAACCTCGCCGCCAAGCCCGAACACGCTGAAACATTCGCCAAAATGCGCACCGCGCAGGAAAGCCTCGCCTTGAAGATCCGCGATGTCGGCCTGCTGCCTGAAGGCGAGATGCATCAGCGCGCCGAAGGCACCACGCCCTACGACATGGCGCATGATGATAAATTGTATCCGGCCGCCCGCATCCTCGAAGCCGCTGGAAACGCATCTTCGATGAAGTCCGCTGCCATCGCCAACCTCAAGGCCGGTTTCAGCGACAGTGACAATGCCATCCGCTACTGGAGCGCCATGGGCATCCTGATGCGTGGCAAGGATGGACTCACCGCCGCACACGATGAAATGATCAAAGCCGCCAAAGACAGCTCTACCTGCGTTCAAGTCGCCGCGAACTGGGCGCTCGCCAAACACGGCAGCGATGCCGAACGCGCCGTTGCGTTGCCAGAACTCGTCAAACTCGCCAATTGGAGTCAGCACAACGTCTTCACCGCCATGAGCGCCCTCAACGCCATCGGTGATCTCGGGGACAAGGCCAAGCCCGTCGCTGAACAGCTCAAAAGCTTGCCCGCGAAGGGAGAATCACCCGATGGGCGCTTCTCCGGCTACGTCGCCCGCCTTCTCGCGGATTTAAACGGTGGTAAACCTGCCTTTGAAGACGCTGGCGAGCCAAAGCCGAAGAAAAAGAAGAAGGGGAAGAAGTAGCCGGGGCAGCCTCAAGGCCCTGCAGAATAAGGTCTGTTTCGCTTCCAGTTCCTCGCGGTTTGAGTGCGTGAGCCCTGGGATAAGCCACCAGGCAGTCACCCGGCGCTTGCCGCGCATGAAATCATCATTTATTCCTCGCTCCTTATGTCAGCCATTCCTGCCGAATTCACGAACGTCACCGCCGTCACCAAAGCCAATGTCTATTTTGACGGCAAAGTCGTCAGCCACAGCATTCTGTTTCCCGATGGCAGCAAGAAGACGCTTGGCTTGATCTATCCCGGTGATTTCCACTTCGGCACCGCCAAGGCCGAGCGTATGGAGATCGTCGCCGGTGACTGCGTGGTCAAGCTCGACGGCAGCGAGGCTCAAACGTCCTACACCAGCGGTCAGTTCTTCGATGTCCCCGCCAACAGCGGCTTCGACATCACCGTCAGCTCGGGCATCTGCGAGTACCTCTGCTCGTTCCTCGACTAAAGCAGGAAGCTTCACACTTTCTTAACACCCTGTGCCCGTCCGTTCACTGGCGGGCACGGAGGTGGCGTGAAGCATGACGGTGTCATGAAAGAACAAGACAGTCACGGCCTCCATAAACTCTCCACCACTACCCTCGTCATTGCGGCACTCGGGGTCGTCTTTGGAGACATCGGCACCTCGCCGATCTACACGCTGAAGGAGTGCTTCAGCCCGCACAGCCCGCACCACATCGACCCCACGCATGCGCACATCCTTGGCGTGGTCTCGCTAGTGCTCTGGTCGCTTCTGCTGCTCGTCTGTGTGAAGTATCTCATCTTCATCCTGCGGGCCGATAACAAAGGAGAAGGCGGCGTGCTCTCGCTCATGGCGCTGGCTTCGCATGGCATGAGTGAAACCTCGAAACGTCGTGTGGTGATCGTGCTGCTGGGCCTTTTCGGTGCCGCGTTGCTGTTCGGTGATGGCATCATCACACCAGCGATCTCCGTGCTGAGTGCCGTGGAAGGTCTCAAAGACGGCGGTGTGCTCGGCGTGGCTCCGACGGACGCTTTGGCGGCTGAGGCGTGGAATCACCACATGCAGTGGCTCATCATGGGCATCACCATTGTGATCCTCATCGTGCTGTTTTCGGTGCAGTTTCTCGGCACCGCCAAAATGGGCCGTTTTTTTGGTCCGATCACCGGTTTGTGGTTCATCAGCCTCGGCGCACTCGGAGCCTCACACCTCATCAACGGGCCGGAAATCCTCGCCGCCTTCAATCCGTGGCATGGATGGCACTTTTTGATGACTGGTGGCCACGCGGGCTTCGTCATCCTCGGCAGTGTCTTCCTTGCCGTGACCGGTGGTGAGGCCTTGTATGCCGACATGGGCCACTTTGGTGCCGGACCGATCCGCCGCGGCTGGTTCTCGCTCGTGTTTCCAGCGCTGGGGCTGAATTACCTCGGCCAGGGGGCGCTTTTGATGCACAACCCCGAGGTGGCGCATTCGCCGTTTTTCCAAATGGCACCCGCCTGGGCCGTGCTGCCGCTCGTGTTGCTCGCCACCGCCGCCACCGTCATCGCCTCGCAGGCCCTCATCACCGGCACCTACTCGCTCACGCTCACCGCCGTGCAGCTCGGCTACCTGCCGCGACTAAGCATCCGCCACACCTCTGAGCATGCTCGCGGGCAGATCTACATCCCGATGGTGAATTGGCTCCTCATGCTCGCCTGTCTCGCCCTTGTGCTCGCCTTCCGCACCTCTTCGAATCTTGCCGCTGCCTATGGCGTGGCCGTCACGATGACCATGCTCATCACCACCATCCTCTTCTACTTTGCCGCACGGCATTTGTGGAAATGGAGCGTGCTCAAAACGCTGCCGCTCTGCCTTGTGTTCGGCTCCATCGAGATCGCCTTCCTCAGCGCCAACCTCGTGAAGTTCTTCGATGGCGGCTGGTTCCCGCTCGCCGTCGGTGCCGTGATCTTCACCCTCATGACCACCTGGGCCATGGGCCGCCGCTTCGTGCGTGCCTCCATGGAACGCAGTGCGATTTCGCAGGAGTTGCTTATCAAAAGCCTTGCTAGCGGAAAAGTCGTCAAAGTGCCCGGCACGGCCATTTTCATGACCAGCACGCAGGGCCGCACACCCGTGGCGCTGCTGCACAGTTTGAAGCACTATCAGGCCATCCACCAGCGTGTCATCTTCATGACGCTCATCACCGAAGACGAGCCCTGGGTGCCACCGAGCCGTCGAGTCGAGGTCGAAACCCTCGGCGAAGGCTTCTGGCGCGTCACCGGTCGTTTCGGCTTCATGCAAAAGCCCAACGTCCCGCGCCTGCTGCGGCAGTGCGCCAATCACGACCTCGAAGTCGAAGCCGAAAAGGCCACCTTCTTCCTCGGCCGCGAAATCATCATCCCTAGCGCCAAACCCGGCATGGCCAAATGGCGCGAGCACATCTTCTCCTTCGCCAGCAAGCTCGCCCAACAACCCGCGACGTATTTTCAAATCCCCATCGGTCGCGTCATCGAGCTCGGACAGCAGGTGGAGATCTGATGTAACGTAGAACGAGTTTTCCAACTCGTTATCCCCATCGCACGCTCATGAATGAACGAGTTGGAAAACTCGTTTTACGGCCCATGCCGCCCAACTTCGCCATCCCTGAAGACTTCAAGCCCTTCGACTGGCGCGGCGACTTCTGGAACTACGAGCGCAACCTCCCGCACTGGCGGCAACCCGGCGTCACCTACTTCATCACCTTCCGCCTCAACGACTCGCTTCCACGCGAAGTCGTCGAAGCAGCCAAACGCGAAAACAAGCCTGGAACGAGCGACTCGCACGGCAGCCGCAACCCGATGAACTTCTCCAGGAAGACTACGCCGCCTGGCAGCGCCGCACGTGGCGCAAGATGGAGTCGGTGATGGATCAATGCCACGGCTCCTGCCTGCTGCGTCAGCCAGAACTCCGCCGCATCGTCACTGATGCTCTTCTATTCTTCGAAAACGAGCGCAGCACCCTGCACGGCTTCGTCCTCATGCCGAATCATGTACATCTCGCCGCCCGTGCTTTGGGTGATTGGCAGATCGAAGACGTGCTGAAATCGTGGAAAGGATTCACCAGCCGGGAGATCAACAAACTCACCGAACGGAAGGGTCAACTCTGGCAAGAGGACAATTGGAACCGCATTATCCGCGACAAAGCGCACTGGCTGAAAGTCATGCGCTACATCGCCAACAACCCCGCTAAAGCCAACCTGCGAGAAAGCGAGTTCACAACCTGGTTCGCAGACAGATGCCGTAACGTAGAACGGGTTTTCCAACCCGTTCTCCAAGAACCTCCGCCACCTCCCCTGTATCCTGAAGACGAGCCGTGGTGATAGCGGTGCCTCCATGAACGAGTTGGAAAACTCGTTTTACGTTTTTCACACCTTCTTAACGCCGCTGCATCGTCTGTTCACTGGCGACGCTTCATTTCACACGCAGGATAGGCGCATGAACGACCACCCATCCTCTCCCAAACCCCGCGAGCCGGTGCCGGTGGCCGTGGTGGGGCAGTTTAGCTGGGGGCTGACGATCCTCTTTGTGTTGGCCTCGACGTGCTGGGTGCTGCTGCCTTACACGGGCTATCTTTTCTCCGCGCTGGTGTTTCTGATGGCCATCGTGCTCGCGGGCACGCGGTGGAATCGCGGGCCGGTGCTGGCGATGGGCGTGGTGAGTGCGCTGGTGTGGAATTTCATCTTCATCCCGCCGCAATTCACGCTGCACATCGAGAAGCCGCAGGACATCATCATGTTTGCCATGTTCTTCGTCGTGGCGCTGAGCATGGGGCATCTCATCACACGACTGCGGGAACGTGAGGCCGCGCTGGAGCAGCACCACGCCGAGCGTGAGCAGTTGCTGGAGGCAAAGCATCGCGCCGAACTCCTCGCGGAGTCCGAGCGGCTGCACCGCACGCTGCTGGACAGCGTGTCGCATGAACTGAAAACGCCCATCGCCATCATTCGCACCGCTTTGGATGGCCTGGGCCAGGGGAATGCCTACGCGGCGGAGATCGAAACGGCCAACCGCCGACTCCAGCGCATCGTGGAGAACTTTTTGGAGATGACCCGCGTCGAGTCCGAGGCGCTGAAGCCACGCCCCGACTGGTGTGAGATCAGCGACGTGCTCCACGCCGCCACCACGCCGCTGCAAAAGGAACTCAGCCAGCATCTGCTCCGTCTCAGTGGCACCGATGATCTGCCCCTGATGATGCTCGACAGCCGCTTGCTCGCCCAGGTGCTGGGCAATGTGCTGCACAATGCCACGCTGTATGCACCTGCGGGCACCGAGATCGAAATCCACGCCGCTTTGACGAAGGGCAGGCTGGAGCTGCGCGTGCGCGATCACGGCCCTGGTCTGCCGCTGGGCACGGAGGACCATGTGTTCGATAAATTTTACCGCGCCCCCGATTCGCCGGCCGGAGGCACGGGTTTGGGGCTCGCCATTGCTCGCGGCTTGATGCGGGCCATGAAGGGTGACATTGAAGCGCACAATCACCCCGAAGGCGGAGCGGAGTTTCTGCTGCGCGTAGAACGAGTTTTCCAACTCGTTCCCTCAGGCACCGATTCACATCAAACCCCGAAAACGAGTTAGAAAACTCGTTCTACGACATGAGCAAAGCCCTCATCATCGACGACGAACAGCAAATGCGCCGCCTGCTGCGCATGGTGCTCGAATCGCGTGGCTACGAGGTCTGCGAGGCGGCGGACGGCCAGCTCGGGCTGCAAGAAGCCGCGTTTCAGCGCCCCGACGTGGTGCTGCTCGATCTCGGCTTGCCCGGACTCGGTGGGATCGACGTTCTGAAACGCCTCCGCGAGTGGACGGACGTGCCCGTGCTCATCCTCAGCGTCCGCGATCAAGAAACCGTCAAGGTCGAAGCCCTCGAACTCGGCGCCGATGACTACGTCACCAAACCCTTCGGCACCGCTGAGCTGCTCGCACGGCTCGATGTCATCCAGCGCCGACGTTTCACGCGACAAAGCCCCGAAATCATCGCGGGAGCACTGAAGCTCGATCTTCTCCATCATGAGGCAACACTGGCGGATGCAGCACTCAAACTCACGCCCACCGAGTTCGCGTTGATCAAGGTGCTCGCCGAGCACGCGGGTCGCATCGTGACGCAAAATCAGATCATGAAGCAAGTCTGGGCAGGTCAAAGCAGCGACCCCAGTGAAGGGCTGCGCGTTCACATCAATCACCTCCGCAAGAAGCTCGGCGAAAGCGGCCCCCGCATCGTGAACGAGCCGGGGATCGGGTATCGGCTGGAAGAGTCCTGAATCTGTTTCCATCATGCCGGCGTCAAGCCTGGGCATGATTTCAGGCTTTTCATGGTTCTGAGTCTGTGATTCATGGCGGGATGTCCATGTCTTCGACTTCTGATACTGACTCACCCACCTTCATGCGCCGTGCCTGGCTGGTGGTGGGGTTGCTGTTTCCGGTGGCGCTGCTGAACTACCTGGATCGGCAGATGATCGCCTCCATGAAGGTATCGGTGATGGGTGACATCACGGACATCGGCAGCGAGGCGAACTGGGGGCACATGCTGGCATCGTTCAAGTGGGTGTATGCCATCTTCAGCCCGATCGGCGGCTACATTGCGGACCGTTTCAGCCGCAAGCTGACGATCTGCGGCAGTTTGTTTGTCTGGTCGCTGATCACTTGGCTCACCGGGCATGTGGGCAGCTTCAACGAGCTTTACTGGGCACGTACGGCGATGGGCATCAGCGAGGCGTTTTATATCCCGGCCGCGCTGGCCTTGATCGCGGATTATCACACCGGCGGCACACGCTCGCGTGCGGTGGGCGTGCATCAGATGGGCATTTATTGCGGAGTGATGGTCGGTGGCTTCGCGGGATTGGTGGCGGACGCGCCAGATCTCGGCTGGCGCTTCATGTTCGACTTCACCGGCCTGGCTGGAATCCTGTATGCCATCCCGCTGCTGTTTCTGCTGCGCGAGGTGCCGCGCCAGACCAGCCTGAACAGCCAGGGCGATGTCTCTGCGAAGCCTTCCGTCCGAGTGGCAGTCGTCGAACTGCTAACGAACCGCAATTTCATCCTGCTCGTGATGTATTTCACGCTGCCAGCGCTCGCCGCGTGGGTGGTGCGTGACTGGATGCCCGCCATCTTGCAAAAAGCCTTCAACATCAGCCAGGGCAAAGCCGGCGTGTCAGCCTCGCTGTATTGGCAGGGCGCGGCATTGCTCTCCGCTCTCTTTGGCGGCTGGCTGGCGGACCGCTGGATGCGGCAAAGCGAGCGCGGACGCATCCATGTCAGCGCCATCGGCATGATGCTGATCGTGCCCGCGATGTTTGGTGTCGGCAACGCGCCTGCCTTGAACTCCTTCGCACTCGCCATTGCCGCATTGATCTTGTTCGGCATCGGCTGGGGCTTCTTTGACGGCAACAACATGCCCATTTTGAGCCAGATCGTGCGACCCGAGCTACGCGCCACCGGTTACGGCCTCATGAATTTCGTCAGCATGATGTGTGGCGGCGTGGCGGACTGGGGCTTCGGCGCGATGACGGATCGCGGCGTGCCGCTGAACATGATCTTCGGTGTCTTCGCCCTCGTCTGCGTCGCTTCGCTCGTGATTGTTCTCATGATTCGTCCCAAGCCGGGAACTTGAGCGGCTTCATCCACCGCAAACTTTGCACGCCTTCCCCTCCGTGGCTTGGCACGCTGCACCAGAGCCAAAGAAGCGGCACTTGGCATTGTGACGCGTGCCGGACTTGCTCAGACTCCAACCGGTGGCCGCGCCGGGTGGTGTTACGGCACCTGCGGCAGCTTTTGCAGGCGGTGGTGTCTTGGCGACTTCACGAGCGGACACCACCAGCACGCAGGTTTTGCGGAGAAAATCGGCGGCGACGGATTTGTCGTCCCCAAGGCTGCCGCGTTTCAGCTCGGGCACGCCGGGCAGACGTTTGTTTTTGCCGCCCTCGACGCACAATTCGTCCAAAAAATCACTGCGATGGCATTCCGTGATGCCGCGTGGTGTGGGTGGGCTGCCGGACGTTGGTGAAGATGAAGACCGTGTGCCCAGGGTGCGGGTCTCAGGCGAGAAGAACACGCCAATCACCTCCAGGCGGTCATTCAGCACGAAGCCACCAACCGCGTCCGGCACCAGCGGTGCGTCGTGGTGGAAGAGGGTGGTGTCGATCAACCGTCCGACCATGCCGGTGGTCATCGTCACAGGCTCAAAGCCACGCCGAGTCGAGTTCAGCGTCAGAGAGGCCACCACGATGTTCTGGCCGAAAACCACCGGCTCTCGCGGGATGAAAGCTCCCGCTGGCAGCTCGACATCGGCGCACTTTAGCAAGGCCAGACCGCGCTTGGTGTCGTTTTTGACCACCGTCGCAGGCACATCTTTGCCCTGGTGATGAATGGCTACCGGATGATTTCCCTCCGCGAAGGCCGCGTCGGTGATGAAGTGGCCTTTACCAATGGGTAACCCCAATCCGCGCACCATGATCTTCTCCATCAGCGGTTCCACGATCAGCGGCGCCTGTTTGGCTGGATCTGCGCCGCTCGCGGTTTGAATCATGAGCGCGGTGTTGACGGCCTCGTCCAGTTTTAGGCTGTAGGCGTTGATCAGCGTGTTCGTGCCATCCAGCGCCTGAAACGTGCGCGTCCCGGCGTGATACAGCGTCTTCGCCATCACCCGTGTGCCGCGCTCGGCGACGACATCGCTGCTGGCCAGCACCACGAACGACGCTCCGGAGGCCACCCAGATTCCTGGCTGGCCCAGCAGTTCGTTCACCAAGCGGCAGAGAAAACCCTCTGGCAGCACCTGCGTTACCTCAAAGTTCAGCGGTTTTGCCTTCAACGCGGCCTCCAGCGTCACCTGGGCCTGCTGGGCGAACTGCTGATCTTCTTTGGAGAAGACTGCCGCTGGAACGACCGTCGATTTTCCATCCTTGGTCTTCAGCAGCAGCTTTCCATCCTTTAACCCGGCGAACTCGGCTTCCAGCGTGCGTGAGCCATCAGAGCTGCGCCACTCACGCGCTAGAAGTGATGTGCCGAACAGGCCCAAGACGAGAAAAAGGTTTCGCCAGTTCATGGCGACGATCCTAGGCCCAAAGCTGAGTCTGGCAACTGCCCTTTGCCGCCCTGAAAATGAGCGGATGATGGCTGTGCGTAAAAATGCCGCCCCTTTCTTGAGTGTAGGATAAGGACCAAGGGTTCCGAAGCGCTACCTGGTCTTAATGCAGATGATCTTGGTTTGGCAGGCTTTTAGGTGCCATGCTGGGATTTTCGCAGGAGACGGAAGCGTCCTTGAACATGGGCGCGACCCTGCTTTGCTGCCTCTCAAGGGTTGCCACTGCCTTTCGTAAGTCACGGAGGGTTCAGTTCCATCGTCGCGAAGGTCGTGGCGCGGCATCCTGACCACATTTCTTCCCAGAAACCTGTCTTGCTTTGGATCAGCTCCCGGCTGATCCCTGGTACGCGCTTCTGGCCAATCCATTTTTCCAGCCTTTTGAATCTCAGTGAAACAGAAAAATTCGAAGTCCGTCCATGTGCTCATCGCATGCGGCGGCACCGGGGGGCATTTGTTCCCCGGCATCGCCGTGGGTGAGGTTTTGGCCTCACGCGGCCACCAAGTCACCCTGCTCATCAGCGAAAAGAAAATCGACTCTCTGGCCGCCTCCGGTCACAAAGAACTGCGCTTTGAAAAAATGCCTTTTCTGGCGATGCCGAAGCCGTGGTCGGTGAAAATGATCGGTTTCCTCAAAGGCCTGTGGCAGGGCACCAAGGCCTGCCGGAAGCTCATCCGCGACCAGAAGGTCGATGTCGTGCTTGGCATGGGTGGCTTCACCTCGTTTGCCCCGCTGTATGCTGGCCGCAAGGAGGGCTGCGCCACGCTCATCCACGAAAGCAACGCCATCCCCGGCAAGGCGAACCGCCTCAACGCACGCTACAGCGACATCGTCCTGTGCGGCCTGGACGCCTGCAAGGCTCACTTCCCGAAGCATGGCGACGTGCGAGTCGTCGGCACGCCGATCCGCAGCAGCATGCGCAAGCCGAACGACGATGATCCCCGCGCCTTCTTCAAGCTCGACAAGGACAAGCGCACGCTCTTGATCATGGGCGGTAGCCAGGGGGCCCGAGGCGTGAACCGTGCCGTCGGCCAGGCGCTCGAGCAGTTTGAAACCATGGGCATCCAGGTGCTCCACATCGCCGGACCGACCGATTACGAGGAGGTGCGGGACGTTTACGCGAAGATTCCTCTGCTCAAGCAGCACGTCGCCGCATTCTGCCATCGCATGGATCTCGCGTATCGCGTGGCCGATCTCGCCATCGCGCGATCCGGTGCGTCCTCCATGTCGGAGCTGGCTTATTTCGGGGTTCCCAGCCTGCTGGTGCCCTACCCTCATGCCGCCGAGGACCATCAGACCCGCAACGCGGAGATCTTTGACAAAGCCGGTGCCGCCAGACTCATGAGCGAAAGCGATTTGAACGCCGATACCCTCGCCGACGCCGTGCGCGCTGTCTTCAACGACCCCCGCAAGGCCGGGGAGATGAAGAAGGCCGCGCAAAAGCTCTCCGTGAAAAATTCCGCTGAAAAAATCGCCGAGATGATCCTCAAGGAAGCCGCTCGGTGAAGCGGGTCGGCTTCGCGGCATCGAACAAAAGATTGCCGCAGGCCGTCCGAGTCGGCTATCCTGCGTTTAAAGCCGCCCTCGCCATGAAAAGCCTTCTCCTCGCTGCCGCTGTGCTGATGATGCCGTTTGTGCCCGTCAGCGGCCAGCTCTCCAAAAATCGCTCGTCTCTCAACTTGGAGCCAGGCACGTTTTCCGTGGAGGGCATGACGCCAAAGCCAGTCGTGCTCAAAGTGCAGCTTGAGGCCCCGTTGTATCCCACCAGCAAGTTTCAAGGCGCGCTGGGCTCCTTTGCCCCCGGCACACTCGTCACCTTGATCGCCATGTCCGACACGGCCTATCGTGTGCGTGGCCGGGCGCGGCATGGCGATGTCGCGGGCTGGATTCGGCAGACCGACGTCATCTCCGCTGATCCAAACTTGGCGACCAACCTCAAAAAACTTTTGGAGCGCACGCAGAAGGTCGAGGAGCTCATCCGAAACCGTCAGGTCGCGCTCGGCATGACCCGCGAGGAAGTGAAGGCCTCCCTCGGCAAACCCTCCCGCACCAGCGCGAAGATCAACGCCCAGGGCAAAGAGGAGAAACTCGAGTTCAGCATCTACGAGCGAGTGCCGCAGACCACCACCGGGCGCGATGCCTTCGGCCAGCTCGTGCAGACCGTGATCTATGTGAAGGTCGAGGTCGGCACGCTCGCAGTGAATTTCAAAGACGGCGTTGTCTCCGAGATCGAGGAGACCAAAGGCAATCCGCTCGGCGGAGGTGGCGTGCAGATCATCCCGCCGCCGCTGTTTGGCTTCTGATCAAAGCAGCGCCGCTTTCACGCGCTCGGGTGTCCATCCCGCCGCACGCAGGCTGTGCAAAGACCGTGCATCATCCCGTTTCGCCAGACGTTTGCCAGTTTCGTCCGTGATCAGCCGGTGGTGCTGCCATTCCGGCACCGGCAGGCCAAGCAACTCCTGCAACAAGCGGTGCAGATGCGTGGCCTCCAGCAAGTCCTCACCGCGCGTCACCAGCGTGATGCCTTGCAATGCGTCATCGACCACCACGGCGAGATGATAGCTCGCAGGTGTGTCTTTCCGCGCCAGCACCACATCGCCGAAGACATCCGGCTTCGCGGTGAAGCTGCCATGGCCGCGGTCCGACCAAACCAACTCTTGGGAGGCAAGCTGTGTGGCTTTGGCGACATCCAACCGCAACGCATACACCTCGCCTTTGGCGATGCGTTCCGCACGTTCAGTTAACCCGCGATTCCGGCACGTCCCCGGATACAACGGTCCGTCCGGTCCCTGCGGCGCGTTTCCAGCGCGAGCGATCTCCTCCTGAATCTCCCGCCGTGTGCAAAAGCAGGGATACAGCACACCCAGCGTCTCCAGCTTTGCCAAAGCAGAGCGGTAGTCATCGAAATGATCGCTTTGCCGCCGCACGGGCATCTCCCAGCTCAATCCCAGCCACGCCAGATCTTCAAAAATCGCCGCCTCATACTCCGTCCGCGCCCGTGTGCCGTCGATGTCTTCCAGACGAATCAAAAACCGTCCGCCGCACGCTTTCTCCTGCGCAAACAACGCCGCATACGCATGCCCCAGATGCAGCCATCCGGTGGGACTGGGGGCG
>JAJTDU010000115.1 GCA_021298725.1 Verrucomicrobiaceae bacterium
ATCAAGCCCGGCGCACTCAGTTTCTCCGTTGGCATGCCCAGCTTCACCGCGCTCTACGCTTTGAACGCCTCGCTGCGCTATCTTGACGCCGTGGGCATGGATCAAATCATCGCCCATGCCGATCCGCTCGTGGGGCGCGTGCATGCGGGCTTGAAGGAACTCGGCATCACCCCGCTGGCTCCCGCGCAGCCCGAGTGCTCCAGCGGCATCGTCGCCTTCCTCCATAAAAACACGGCGGCGATCAATGAGGCCCTGCTGGCCCAGAACATCCACGTCATGCACCAAGTTGGCCGCATCCGCATCGCCGTGCATGGCTACACCACGGCAGAGGACATCGAGAAGCTACTCGCCACACTTCGCAGCATTCAACCTTGAACTTTGAACCTGGCACCTTGAACTAGGGGTGTGGACTGGGAATCACCAAAACTCCTCCTGCTCATCCTGCCGGCGGTCGCATTGCTACTGTGGATCGAATCGCGCTCGTCGCATCCGATGTCCGGTTTGCGGAAGCGGCTGCTGCTAGTCACGCGTGCCATCGGCGTGATGCTGGCTCTCGCCGCGCTGGCAGGTCCGGCGCGTGTGACGCAGACCGGCCGTAAGGCGCTAGGAATCGTCGTGGATGCCAGTCAGAGCATGGGGGCGGAAGGTTTGACGAAATCCCTCGCTGAAGCGGCGCGTGTGCGCTCGGCGCTGGGCAGCGAGATAGATTCGTTCGTCGTGCAACTCGGCTCACAGCCGGAACTTCTGCCCGAAGGCAGCACTCCGGCCATGCAGGCCGAGTGGCAGAAGAAAAACGGCAGCGACAGCCATTACGCCGCCGCCGTCGAGTATGCAGAGGCCATGTTTCCTCCCGGAGTGAGCCGCAACATCCTGATCATTGGCGACGGCCACGAAACACGCGGCAGTTTGCTCCATGCGGCACGCGAAGCGGCGGTTTCGGGCATCCGACTGCATGCGCTGCCGGTTTCCGGCCCGCGCAGGCCCGATGCGCGCATGATTGCGCTCACGCCAAACCGCACGCGCTTGTTTGAAGGCGCGAGTTTGAGCCTGAAGGCCGTGTTTGAAAGCACCCTCGAAGGCAATGGCACGCTGAAGCTCTACGAAAACGGCATCGAGGTCGAAAAACGGCCTGTGACGCTCAAACCGGGCGCGACGCAGGAGCTCACCTTCAACCGCACGCCTTCCACGCAGAACACGTTTCAATATCGCGCCGTGCTGGAAGGTGTTCGCGGCGACACGCTGCCGGGCAACGACAGCGCTCTCGCCATCGTCGATGTGCGCGGACGTTTGCGGCTACTCTACATCGAGTCCGATGCCAGCGAGGCGCGCTACTTGATGCAGGCGATGGAAAAGGAGGGTATCGAGCTCGATCTGCGCCAGCCGGGTAACCTCGCCATCACCTTTGACCAACTCAGCGGCTACGACGGCGTCATTCTCTCCGATGTGCCCGCGCATCAACTCGGCGATCCGCTCATGAACGCGCTGCGGGATTACGTCGATAAACTCGGCGGCGGCCTCGTGATGCTCGGCGGGCCAGGATCGTTCGGGGTCGGCGGCTATTACCGCACGCCGATTGAGGAAGTGCTGCCAGTGCGGCTCAAAGCACCTGATGAAGAAGAAAAGCAGAGCGCCGCCGTGGCCATCGTACTCGACCGTTCCGGCTCCATGGCAGGTGAGAAGCTCGAGATGGCCAAGAGCGCAGCGATGGCAACGGCGGAAGTGCTGGGGCACAACGATTCGCTCGGTGTGTGGGCCTTTGATTCCGAAGCGCATGTCGTCGCACCGATGACGCGACTGACTTCAACGAATGCGGTATCGGGACAGATCGCCGCCGTGGCTTCTGGAGGCGGCACGAACTTGCAGCCTGCGTTTCAGCTTGGTCGCGAGGCATTGCTGCGGGCGAAAGCACGCGTGAAGCACATGATCATCCTCACCGACGGTCAAACTGCTGGCGCAGGCTACGAGCAACTCGCCACCCAGTGCCGGGGCGAAGGCATGACGATTTCCACCGTGGCGATCGGTGAAGGCTCACATGTGGCGCTGCTCCAGGCCATCGCCTCCAGCGGCGGCGGGCAGAGCTACAACACACTCGATGCCAGCGGCATCACGCGCATCTTCACGCAGGACACGCTCATGCACACCGGCCGCATGATCCGCGAGGAGCCTTTCACGCCGGAACTGAAGGAAAAGCAGCCGATCCTCGCCGGATTCGAGAAGTGGGACTCGCCACCGCTGCTCGGTTATGTAAAAACCACCCGCCGCACCTCGGCGCAGGTGCCGCTGGTCACTGAAACGGGTGATCCGCTGCTCGCGCACTGGCGTTTCGGCCTCGGCAAGGCCACGGCGTTCACTTCCGATGCGAAAAGCCGCTGGGCGTCGCTGTGGATCGCGCGTTGGAATGGCTATGGTCGTTTCTGGTCGCAAGTGCTGCGCGAAACCGCCCGCGCACCGCAGGGACGGCTGATGGATCTGTCCACCCAGCTCGAAGGCGATGATGCCCGCATCAGCGTCGATTTACTGGCCGATGCGGGCACCCGTGCGAACAACGCGGTCGTCGAGGCCGAGGTGTTTCATGTGGCCGCTGACGCGCTCGGCGCGGCGATGAAGCCAGTGCAGAAGCTCACGCTGCGACAAAGTGCCCCCGGAACGTATGAAAGCAGCTTCCAGCCGACGCAGGCGGGCGTTTACCTCATCCGCGCCCAATCCGGGGCCGAAAGGGTCACAACGGGACTCGTGCACAATCCTTCGTCTGAAGCCAGCCTCGGCACGGTGAACGAATCACTGCTCCAAGAAGCCGTGAAAATCACCGGAGGTGAGTTTTTGAGCGATGCCAGCCGTTTGCCCAATCTGGAGACGACGAAGGCCATCCAGCATGAAGAACTCTGGCCGCCGCTGCTCGTGCTGCTGCTCATGATTTTCCTCATCGACACCGGAATCCGGCGCTGGGAGCATGTGGTCGGCCTGTGGCAGCTTGTTCCGGTGCGCAGGCTCGGGCGGTCCTAAAAACGTCATCAGATTCACTGTTGAAAAACATCCCAGAGTGAGAAGTCAGAGGTAAAATGTGAGAAGTGACGCCTTCGGCTGCGCCCCTTCTAACATCTGACATTTAACATCTCACCCATTCCTTCCTGAGCTTTTCAATGGGCTGTTAGACGGCCACGAGATCGTAGCCGCGCCATTCCTTGACGGTGACATCAGCAAAGCTGCCGACGTTTAGCTTCTTGTTCACGAAGACGGTGGTGTCGATGTCCGGCGCATCCATTTCGCTGCGGGCGACGCCGGGTTCTTCGACCAGGACACGCATCTTACGACCGACCTGGCTGACGTTGAAGCCTTCGATGCTGCGCTGGATGGCGCGCATGGCCTCATTCCAGCGGGCTTTGCGGGTCATGTGATGGATTTGATCCTCCATCTTGGCGGCGCGGGTGTCTTCCTCACGGGAGTAATTGAAGACACCGGCACGCTCAAACTTGGTGTCTTCGATGAACTGCAGCAGCTCATTGAAGTCGGCCTCGGTCTCGCCGGGGAAGCCGACGATGAAAGTGGTGCGGATGGCGATGCCGGGGATGCCGGCACGGATGCGTTTGATGAGATCGCGGATGTATGCGCCGTCGGTCTCGCGCTTCATAAGGCTGAGCATGTGGTCGCTGATGTGCTGCAGCGGCATGTCGATGTAGCGGGCGACTTTGGGCGATTCGGCGATGGCTTGGATGAGATCATCGCTCCAATGCGCCGGATGCGTGTAGAGCAGGCGAATCCAGAAGTCGCCCTCGATCTTGTTCAGCTCACGGATGAGCGTGGAAAGCGACTCGCCCTTGGTGGAATCAACGCCACTGCGCGGCTTCGGGCGCTCCTCGGTCCACTTGTCCATGCCGAAGTAGGTGGTGTCCTGGGAGATGAGATTGATCTCCTTCACTCCACTGGCGACGAGCTGACGTGCTTCTTTGATGATGCTCTCCTGCGTGCGGCTGCGGTGGCGACCACGGATGCGCGGGATGATGCAGAAGGAGCAAGGGTGGTTGCAGCCTTCGGCGATCTTGATGTAGGCCATGTGCTTCGGCGTGAGGCGGAAGCGCGGCGTGTCGTAGTCCGGAATGTACTGCGGCTGGCGGGTGACGAGGTTTTCCTGCTCGTGGTCCTTGGTGCCCATGAGCTTCTGAATGATTGGGGCCACCTGCGTGATCTGATCCAGACCGATGAAGGCATCCACCTCAGGCATCAAACCGGGCAGTTCCTGAGAAAAACGCTGCGAGAGGCAGCCTGCGACGATGATTTTCTGCTTCGCCCGCTTTTTGGAGGTGCCACGCTGGTCCACGGCATCATGCACCGCTCCCACGCTCTCCTTTTTGGCCATGTCGATGAAGGAACAGGTGTTGACGATGAGCACGTCCGCCAGATCGGCTTCGGGCGTCATGACCATGCCTGCCTGCTGAAGGTGGCCGATCATGATTTCCGAGTCGATGAGGTTTTTCGCGCAACCGAGGGAGACGAGGCCGACTTTGATCATGGGGCGCGGATGGTAGCGCCTTTGTGGCAGTCGAAAAGGAGAAAGATGAGGGTGAAAAAAGACGGGCGGTCTTTGCTTTCGCCCCAAATTAAATCTGCAAACGCATACATTTGTCCAATTTGATGCCATGCTGCCGCGTTCCCACGCCGATAACTTCGCGTTTTAGAATCCATCTCATCATGAAAAAAACCACGAAACTGCTCAGCAGTCTCATTGTCACTCTTCTCCTCACGGGTTCCGCCGTGGCTGAAGTTCGCACCTGGACAGACAGCTCCGGCCGTCAAGTGAACGCTACCTTCATCGGACTGGAGGGCGGAAATATCGTCCTGCAAGTCGCCGACGGCAGCACCCACACGTTTCCATTGACCAAATTGTCCGCAGAAGACCAGGCGCTGGCTAAAACCCTCAAACCAGCGGAGCGACCGGTGACGATCGACAGCCTGGTGCTCTCAGGCATCCAGCGCGCCAACCCAGAGCGCGTCAAAAGCGGCAAAAAGCCGCTGATCACCTTTAACGAACTGGCCAGCGACGAACTGTTCGTCCGGCGGGTGTATCTGGACATTGTCGGGCGCATCCCCAACCACGCTGAAGCCTCCGCTTTCATCAAGGATTCCAAGCCGAACAAGCGCGCCAAGCTCATTGACCTTCTGCTCGATAGCCCGGGATACAGCAGCCACATGTACAACTTTGCAGCGGAAATGCTGCGTGTGAAAGACCGCTTTGACGGCGGCAACAACATCCGAGGCATCCCGTACATCAACTGGCTGCAGAAGCAGATTACAACCAACGTCCCTTGGGATAAAATGGCGTTCGAGATGCTGACTGCCACCGGCAAGATGTGGCACAACGGAGCGGCAGGATACCTGCTTCGAGACTCCGGCATGCCGCTCGACAACCTAGCCAACACCCTGGCGGTGTTTCTTGGCACCGATGTCGCCTGCGCCCAGTGCCATGACCATCCGTTTTCAGACTGGACCCAGCGGCAGTTTTTTGAAATGGCCTCTTTCTTTGGTGGCACGGAAACCCGTTACCGGAATCAGCGCAAGAAAGGCGATGAGGGAATGCAGATGGCTGATGTGAAAGGGAAAATCATGCCGGAGATTGAAAAAATCGTCGAGAAGAACGGCATGGACATGACCCGGCTGCGCAACGGAATCGAGCAGTTCATCAACGCGAACCGTTATGAGGTGAACGACACAGGCGTCAATACCACCAAGATGCCGCATGACTACAAGTACCCCGACGCGGCGCCCAACTCGCCGGTCGCTCCCAAGCTCATCAAGTGGGCCAAGGACGATGGTGATCTCGAATGCTACAAAGCGGGTGAAGCCACCGCTGAGAATCCGCGCCGCGCGTTTGCCGCCTGGGCTACGCATCCCAGCAATCCTCGCTTCGCCATGGCGATTGCCAACCGCATGTGGAAACGCGCCTTTGGCCTGGGCATCTCCGAGCCGACGACCAACATTGATGACCCAGAGCAGTCCGCCAACCCTGAGCTCCTGAAGTTCCTGGCGGAAGAAATGAAGCGGGTGCGCTTCGACCTCAAAGCCTTCATGCGCATCATCTACAACACGCGTGCCTATCAAGCAGCATCGACCACCGAGTTCGTTGCCATGGGCGAGCCGTATTATTTCCAGGGGCCGTTGCTGCGCCGCATGACCGCTGAACAAACCTGGGATTCCTACATGACCCTCGTTCTCGGCGAGCCCGACAAGTATGAAAAGCCGCTGGATGACTTGTATGGCAACACCATCGACCTTGATCTGAACAACCCCAAACTGGACGCTCAAACCGTTTTAATGAAGTTTGATGCCTTCAGGAAGATGCAGCAGAAAGAGGAGGCCTTGCTAGGCGGTGGTCTGGCCGAGGCTGGAGCCATGGAAGACACCAAAAAAGGCAAATCCAAAGCCAAAGAAACCCCGCCTGATATGATGATGGAGAACGCCTCTCTGAGCTTCGGAAAACTCGTGCTGCGCCGCGCCTCAGAGCTGGAACAGCCCGCACCCAATGGCCACTTCCTCATCGACTTCGGCCAGTCGCCGCGAAACATCATTGATGGCAGCTCCAAGATCGGCACGGTGCCGCAGGTTCTGTCCATGATGAACGGCCAGGCGCAGCAAATGCTCACCAGCAGCGACTCGCTGATTTTCCGCACCATGGACAAAGTGCGTACGCCTTCGGAACGCGTCGAAGCCATGTACCTCACCGTCCTGAGCCGTCGTCCGACCATGAATGAAAAACAGATCGCCCAGCGCGCCATCGGCGGTGGCGATGACGGCTACGCCAACATGGTCTGGGCACTCATCAACACCCGTGAATTTATTTTCGTCCAATAAACCAGCCTCTCTCAAACAACCGCATTCATTCAGACAGACTCTTTCCATGAAAACCGAACTCAACAAACTCAGCCCACTGGCCCGCCGTGATTTCATCATGCGCACGGCCCAGACCGCCCTCGGCGTCACCGTCATGCCAGCCCTCAACCTGCGCGCGGCGGCCGCAGCTCCCGGACCTGGCTTCGGCAAGGCCAAGAACGTGATCTTCCTCTGGATGAACGGCGGCATGACCCACATCGACACCTGGGATCCCAAAACCGGTGAGACCAAGGGCCCAACAGCCCCCATCAAGGGCAAAGGTGGCATCGACTACCTCGGCGGCACCATGACCAAGATGGCGGAAGTTTCCGACAAAATTACCATCGTGCGTTCCATGAGTTCCAAGACCGGTGTGCATGATGCCGGCACCTACATCATGAAAACCGGCTATGAGCCGCGTGGCACCATTGTGCATCCCTGCATGGGGGCCTGGGCTTCCCACTTCCTGGGCCGCATCAAAGGCGTCCCCCTGCCGGACAGCGTCATCGTCAATAGCGGCAGCGCCTTCCCTGGCGCAGGCTTCTTCCCGCCCGCCACCAGCCCGATCCCAATCGCGAATCCGCAGACCGGCCTGCAAAACATCAAGCAGACCAGTTCCGAGCTGCATTTCAACAAGCGCGTCTCGCTCATGAACGAGCTGGACGATTCCTTCCGCAAAAAATACCAGTCTGAGGATGTCAAAGCTTACACCGAATTCTACGATGAGACCATGAAGCTCATGAAGAGCGAAGACCTCAAAGTCTTTGACCTCGCGCTCGAGCCCGCCGGCACCCGGGCCAAATACGGCAACAGCAGCTTCGGCCAGGGCGCTCTTCTGGCGCGCCGTCTGGTACAATCCGGCGTCCGCTTCATTGAAGTGCAGTTTGGCGGCTGGGACATGCACAACAACATCGACCAAGCCCTGGGCGGCACCGCTCAGACGATGGACAGTGTGTTTGCCACGCTGATCCAAGATCTCGCTGCCAACGGCCTGCTGGAG
>JAJTDU010000008.1 GCA_021298725.1 Verrucomicrobiaceae bacterium
CGAGGCCGAGTTCATCGGCCGTCTGCCGGTGCGTGTGGTGTGTGATCCGCTCAGCGCGGATGACATGTTCCAGATCATGAAAAACTCCGAGGGCAGCCTCATCCGCCAGTATGAACGCGAATTCGCCGCTTATGGTGTGAAGGCCGTGTTTGAGGACGACGCGCTGCGCGAGATCGCCAGCCGCGCCGAGGAGGAAAAAACCGGCGCGCGTGGCCTCGTCACTGCCTGGGAGCGTGTGCTGCGTGATTTTAAATTCGAGATGCCCAGCCTCGGCCTGCCGGGTCTGCTCATCGACGGTGCTCTGGTCAAAAACCCCGAGCAAGTCCTCGCTCGTTGCCGCACCGAGGCTGCCACCTTTGCGGTCGAGCTTGGCGCAGCGCATGCGGATGAGATCCAGGCCTTCGCTGGGCGTTTTCAGCGCGAACACGGCTTCATGCTCGACTTTGACAGCAGCGCCATCGCCGCGATCGCCGCCAGGGCGCAGCGTGAGGGCCTGCACGTCGATGCCATGTGCGCGAAGCTCTTCAAAGACTATCCCTTTGGCCTGAAACTCGTCACCCGCAGCACCGGGGAAACCAGTTTTGCCCTCTCCGCCGACGCAATTGCGAATCCCGACAAATTCGTCAGCGAACTCGTTGTCAGCGCCTGCCGACAGCGGCCTGAAGCGCCGTTATCCAACATCATCGACATCACCCCCGAACCTACTTCTCATGAATCGTAACCACGCCGCCGCTATGTTCATCGGTGTGCTAGTCTGCATCCCGCTGCTGGCTCTTTATCACTTCGGCTTTTTTCAAAGTACGGCGGACTGGTTCGCGGGGCTGTATGCGCGCGGCTTCGTCCTGCCGCAGGGCGATTTGAAGCGTTTGGTGTGGCTGCAATACGCCTACTACACGGTGATGGCCTTCGCCAGCGCCTGGGTGTGCATCGAGATGCTCTCGCAGTGGCGGCGTTTTGCTTTTCTGTTCGGTGGCACTTTCCTCACTGTCACCTTTGCCTGCGTCATGGCGATGAGCGGTGTTTTGTTTGAGCCGGTGTCTGGTTCGCTGGCGCTGTGGTTCGCCGGGATCGCGGGCATCGCCGTCGGCGGCACGGTGAACGGCTACCGCCGTCATGTGATGCGCGAGTATTTTGTGGGACGCCTCTCCTCGCGCTTGTTTGAGGAGTTGGCGGATCAAAACAATCCCGCCAAAATGACGGAACGCCGTGAGATCACCGTGCTGACCTGTCGCCTGCTCAACCATGCCGAACTCAGCACCGGCATTGAGGCGCGGCAGTTTGAGGAGCTGGCCACGCACTTCCAGCGCAGTGTCACGGAGTTCCTCATCGCCCGCGGTGCCTACTTGGACGATTGCGATGCGCGCCAGGTACGCGTGTTCTTTGGTTTTCCGATCTCGGATGAATATCATGCGCTGCATGCTGTGCAAGTCGCCGCCGTGCTGCGCACGCATTTGAGCGTGGTGACTCGTGAGATCGAGCAGCGCTTTGGCAAGAAGGCGGAGGTCGGCGTGGCCTTCAGCACCGGACCGGCGGTCTGCGGACTCTATGGCGTCAGCCACTTTGAAAGCTTCAGCGCCATTGGCGATGTGATCGACTTTGCCTCACAGCTCTGCGTGTTGAACGCCGACTACGGCAGCAAGGTGCTCATCAGCGCTCGCACCTACGCCTTGGTCAAAGACAACGCCGAGGTGCGACCCATGGAAATGGTCTGCGCCGCCGGTTCCAGTCAGATGAGTGAGGTCTATGAACTGCTGGCCGAAAAAGGTACGCTCTCAGAGCAGGACTCCCGCGCTCGAGATGCATTCTGGCAGGGGGTGGTGCAGTATCGCAAGGGCGACCTCAAACAAGCCCTCGCCAGCTTCCAAAGCGCCACCGTCGAGGACCGCGAGGACGCGCCGCTGAAATACTTCACCGAGCGCGTTGAGGCGGCGCTGAAGGAAAAGACCGTTCCTGAGAAGGAAACGCCCAAGCACTCGCGCAAGCTCGCCGCCACCTGATTTCTTGCCGTGCGCATCGACTACCCACCCGCCATCCAGCGCCTCGTGGCTCAGCTCAAGTCGCTGCCCGGTCTCGGTCCGCGCAGCGCGGAGCGCCTGATGCTCTGGCTGCTGCAAATGCCGGATGCGCGCATTACTTCGCTCTCACACACCCTGCTGGAGGCCAAGGAACGCATCGTGCCGTGCTCCGA
The DNA here is from genome assembly GCA_021298725.1 of Verrucomicrobiaceae bacterium. GTDB lineage: Bacteria > Verrucomicrobiota > Verrucomicrobiia > Verrucomicrobiales > Verrucomicrobiaceae > Prosthecobacter. The sequence continues at coordinate 2,189 of JAJTDU010000008.1, forward strand.
CTGCGGCTTCTTCATCGAGCACGAAAGCGACTGCCTGCTCTGCCACGATCCGCGCCGCAACCAGCGTTTGTTATGCATCGTCGAACAAGCCGCTGATGTGCTGCGGTTGGAGCGCAGCGGTGCGTTTCAAGGTTTGTATCATGTGCTCGGCGGTCGCTTATCGCCGCTCGACAATGTGACCCCCGAAGACCTGCGCATGGAGTCGCTCGTGGAGCGTGTGTGTGATCTGCACGCCGAAGAGGTCATCATCGCGCTCGGTTCCGATGTCGAGGGCGAGGCCACCGCGAGCTACATCGCCGATCTGCTGCGTCCGGCGGGCATTGCCATCACGCGTCTGGCCCAAGGCATGCCTGCGGGCGGCAATCTCGACCATGTGGACGAGCTCACGCTCTACCAGGCCCTGCATGGGCGGCGTAACATGAACTGAAAGCGGTCACGCCAGCCCCAGCTCGGCCACTTGGTCCTCATCCAGCCCAAGATAGTGTCCCAGCTCGTGCAAAAAGGTGATGCGCACTTCGTCGCGATAAGTTTGGAGGTCGCCGTTGCAGTCGTCCCACAGGTTGTCGAGAAAGAGGCGGATGCGTGGCATTTCATCCGGCGATTCTGGCAGGGGATCGCAGCGGGCGTTGCCTTCAAACAGGCCGAGCAGATCGGGATCAAGATCTTCGTCGATGTCGATCAGCGAATCCATCTCACAGAACTCGATGCGGCATTCGGCGGCTTCATCACGAATTTCCTGGGGCAGGGCCAGCAGGGCGGACTTCACCACACTGGTGGCGACGGATTGGAGACGTTCAAAGCGCATGTGGGTTACTTCTTAGCGGTTTGCGGCTTCTTTTCGAGAGCTTCGATCTCTTTGGCCTGATCCTCGGATTTCTTTTGGAGCTGCTGCACGCGGTCCCAGAGGTTTTTCAGGTCAGCGGGGCTTTCGAGGCCGGCGCGGATGTCTTGCGCTGACTTGGCGGCGGCTTCACGCACCGGATCAATGCGGTCTCCGCTGCTGATGGCGAGCATGAGATCGAGCAGACCGAGCGCTTTCGGATCACGCAGTGTGCCGAGTGCCTTCACGGCGGCCACGCGCCAGTCGCGGCGTGGGTCACTGAGCTTTTCCGCCAGGAAATCACGCACGGCATCGCGATGCGGATTCGTGGGGCGACGTGCAAGGAAGGCGAGCGCGTCGAAAGCGGTGCTGGCCTCGCGTCCGCGCAGCTCGTGCGGTTGTTGCAGTCGCGTGAGCACGGCTGGAACGGCGGATTCATCATCCTGCGCACGCAGAGTTTTGATCGCAGCCAGTTCGAGGCTGCTTTGATAGCTGGAGGCGGCGAGATGCTTCTTCAGAGCCGCGCTGACCACCGGCTCGCCGGGGCGTGCGCCCCAGCTCTCGATGATGGTGGCCAGGATGGAGGGGTTCTTTTCACTCTGCGCCATCTTCCACAGTGTTTCGCGCGATTCTGGCGTGTGAAGGCTGGCGAGCGCTTGCACGACGGCTTTGCGGGTCGCCGCGTGTTTTTGATTCGCACTGCTGGCGATCAATTCGGCGCGCGCTTCGGGCTCGCCAAGCTTCGCGAGCACTTTGGCGGCCGCGCTGCGCACGGCGTGAAATGGGTCCTCGCGCAGGATTTGGCCGAGTTTGGTGATGTGTTTGCGATCCAGCGTTTGCACGGCCAGCAGGCGGCCGATCACGTCAGATTCGAGCTGTTTGTCTAGCATCGGGCCGGGTGGTGAGAAGCTGATCTTGGCCAGCACGGTGAAATCCGGGTCGATGCGCACGAGTTCCGGCTGCGCGGGCAGTGTGAAGTGAAAATCTTCGACTTCTTGGCTGACATCCATCGTGAAACGAATGGGTTCTTTTTGTCCGGTAACGGTAAATGTCACCGGCAATGGCACACGGAACAGGCGCACCTGCTCGCTGAGCTTCTGCGTCTGGCGCACGGTGATTTTCGCCAGCTTGGCGTGGGAGTCCCACGCGTGATCGACTTTCAGCTCCGGCACGCCGCCGTGATGCAGCCATTGATCGAAGAACTGATCGAACGACAGGCCGCTGACCTCCTCGACGACATCCTGCAAATCATCCGTGCTCACGATGCCGCTGCGATGGCGGTCGAGATAGGTTTTGATGCACTTCGCGCCGAACACTTCCTGCGCTTCCAGCCAGAGCGAGTATTTCATCGCGTCGGTGCCGAGCTTCTGCTCCTCGTAAAGGATGGTGTAGTAGCTGGCGAAGCCTTCATTCAGCCACAGGTGCGCCCAATCGCGGCAGGTGACGAGATCGCCGAACCATTGATGCGCGGTTTCATGCGCGTCGAGGCGGTGCAGCGTGCGCAGCTCCTCCGTGTCCGCGTTGAAGAGCATGTCGGCGGCTTCAAAGGTGCAGCTCGTGTTCTCCATGCCACCGGCCAGGAAGTCGAGGCAATAGACCTGCCAGTATTTGTCCCAGGCAAAGGGCACGCCGATCTCCTGCTGATAAAACTCGATGATCTTTCGCGTGTCGCTGAACGCATTCGCCGCCTGCGCGGCATGGGATGGCGGCACCAGCATCGCCAGCGGCAGTTTGCCTGCTTTGTCTTCCAGCTTGTGAAAATGTCCGGCGGCCAGAGCAATGAGGTAGTTCACATGCGGCTGGTTTTGCAGCCAGTGAAACGTGACTAGGCCGGCTGCGCCTGGTTGCTCACTTTGCAGTGTGCCGTTGGAAACGACCTGCATGCCCTTCGGCACATGGCAGACGACCTCGCTGGTGAAGCGCTCGTTCGGGTAGTCGTAGCTCGGGAACCAGAAGCGATGCAGCTCCGCTTCGCCCTGGCTCCACACCTGCGTGTCGCCCGCCTTGTAGCCCATCTCCGGTGTGCGGAAATACAGCCCGTGCTCCGGTTGTGCGGAGTATTTGACTGCGAGCGTGACTTCGGCATCGGGGGCGATGGCGGATGCGAAGGTGACGATCAATTTCTCATTCGTCACCTCATGCTCGGCCACTTTCGCGCCTTCGGCCTTCACTTCGGCGATGTTCAAGTCCACCGCGTCGAGTTCCAGCTTTGCCAGCGGCAGCGCGATGGGTTTGAACCGCATCGTCGCCGTGCCGGAGACCGTGCGTTTCACAAAATCCGGCGTCACATCGAGTTTCAGGTGCAGCACATCGACACGCCGGTCCCGCGCATACTTCCGACCGGCGATGAGCTTGATCGGTTGCGGCAGCAGATGCTTCTCACAATGCCGGCAATCGAAGGAGTCGGCAAAAGCACTCGATACGAGCAATGCGGCGGCGAGAAGGAGATGGTGGAGGCGCATGATGGGGGCGAGCATCCCCGGCTCGTGCTGGCCTGGCAAGAACAAACCGGAAGGAGAGCCCATGCATCGCCGTATTGGCCTCGGCATGCTCACCTTTTCCGACCACAGCCAGGGATCATCACGCCTTCAGCGGCGTGATTTTCTGCGCATTGGCGGCCTGGGGCTTGGCGGGCTCGGTTTGAGCGAAATGATGGCGCTCAAGGCCCTCGGTGCGTCGCAGAAGCGGCTGCTCAAGGACAAGTCGGTCATCTTCCTGTTCATGCACGGCGGGCCGTCGCAATTCGAGACCTTTGACCCGAAGATGGACGCGCCTTCGGAGATCCGCAGCGTGACGGGTGAAATCAAGACGAAGCTCCCCGGCGTGACCTTCGGCAGCACGTTTGAGCGGCTGGCGAAGCTGGCGGATAAGTTCAGCATCGTGCGCTCCTTCGTCACGGGCGATGCGGTTCACGACATCAAGACCATCGTCGGCAAAGACACCCTAAAGGCGAATGTCGGCTCGCTTTACTCGCGCATCGCCGGGCCGCTGCGCAAGGGCAGTGCCATGCCGACCAACGTGGCGTTGTTTCCTCAAGCCATTTCATCCGCCACGATGCCGGTGATCAAGAAATTCGGTGATTTCACCTCCAGCGGTGAGTTTGGAGCCACCTATCAGCCGTTCGTGCCTGGTGCAGGCAGTGGAGCGCAGGCGGACATGACGTTGAGCCTGCCGCAAGGGCGGCTTGATGACCGCCGCACACTTCTGACCTCGTTGGATCAATGGAAACGCCGCATGGATGCCAGCGAGGCGGTCGGTGGCATGTCGGAGTTTCAATCCCTGGCCTTCGATGTGTTGCGGCGTGGCGTGTCGGACGCCTTTGATCTCTCCAAGGAAGATCCGCGCCTCATCGAACGCTACGACACCTCCAAATTGCTGCCGAAGGATCGCATCAGCACGCAGTGGAACAACCGCGAGCATTACGCTGACAATGCCGCCACCCTCGGCAAGCTGATGCTCATGGCCCGCCGTCTGTGTGAGCACGGCTGCGGCTTCGTCACCGTCACCACCAGCTTTGTGTGGGACATGCATGCCGACAACAACAATGCCCCGTGCCGCACTGGCATGGACTACGTTGGACGGCCGTTCGATCACGCGGTTTCCGCTTTGATCGAGGACATCGAAGCACGTGGCCTGAGCGAAAAAATCATGCTCGTCTGCTGCGGCGAGATGGGGCGCTCGCCGAAACTCAATGCGAAAGGTGGTCGCGATCACTGGGGCGGTCTCGCGCCGCTGATGATTTACGGCGGCGGACTCAAAATGGGCCAGGTCATCGGCCAATCCGCTCGTAACGGGGGTGAGCCAGCCTCCGAACCGGTCACGATTCCCGATTTGATCGCCACGATCATGCACACGCTCGTCGATCTCGGTGAGGCGCGTGTCACCGACGGCCTGCCGCCGAGCTTGCTGAACGTGCTCACGCGTGGCGAGCCGATTCGCGGCCTGGTATGATCCAGGTGGGCAAAGGCGTTGCATTTGCGCCCAAGTTTGCGATGCATGCAGCCCCCATGACCCCGAAAATCGACCCCGCCCTGCACCGTGACAAAAAGCCGGACTGGATTCGCGTGACTTTACCGTGTGCGAGGAGGCGCAATGCCCGAACCGCTGGGAGTGCTGGAGCCAGGGAACGGCGACGTTCATGATCGCGGGGGACCGCTGCACGCGAGCCTGTGGCTTTTGCGCGGTGAAGACGGCCAAGCCTTTCGCTTTGGAAGCGGACGAGCCACAGCGTGTGGCCGAGGCGACGAAGCGCATGGGCTTGAACCACATCGTGATCACCGCCGTGGCGCGGGATGATGTGAAGGACGGCGGTGCGGAGCATTTTGCGCGGACGATTGAAGCCGTGCGCGAGGCGGTGCCGACGATCACGATTGAGATTCTCGTTCCCGACTTCAACGGCAAGGACGATGCGCTGGAAGTGGTGATGAAGGCCCGTCCGCATATTTTCAATCACAACCTCGAAACCGTGGAGCGCCTGACGCCGCTGGTGCGCAGCCGTGCGATGTATCACCGCAGCCTGCATGTGCTGAAGCGTGCGAAGGCGATGGCGGAGGAGCTTGGCACGAAATGCGCCACGAAGAGCGGGCTCATGCTCGGGCTCGGCGAGACGGAGACGGAACTGTTTCAGGCGATGGACGACCTGCGCGAGCATGACGTGACCGTTTTGACGCTGGGCCAGTATCTGCGGCCCTCCGCGCAGCATCTGCCGGTGATCGAGTACATCCACCCGGACACGTTTGAGAACTACAAGCAGATCGCCCTGAAAAAAGGCTTCCGCCACGTGGCCAGCGCACCGCTGGTGCGCAGCTCGTATCACGCGTCGGACTTCAAGCCGGAGCTGGATCTGGAATAGCGCCGCGAAGAGGCAAATGCGTCAAACCAGGGCGCAAACCCGTATGATGTACATGCGAATTGGCATCACAGGAGCGACGGGTTTCATCGGCGGGCATCTCGCGGTAGGTGCGAAGAGCCACGGACATGAGGTGGTGGCTTATTCTCGCGGCCAACGGCAGGTGTCGCATGCCGCTGAAACTCTTCGTCAGCCAGCCGAAGCTCCGCACGCGTTGCCGGAAACACGACTTGATGCCTTGGTGCATCTTTCGGGCGAGTCACTGATGGGCCTATGGACAGCGGAGAAGCGGAAACGCATCTGGCAAAGCCGCGTGGATTTCACGGAGGCGTTCGTGGCGCATCTGGCGACGTGGAAACCGGAGAACCGGCCCAAGGTGCTGGTTTGTGCCTCGGGAGCCGGTTTTTATGGTGAAAGCGGTGACGTGCCGGTGGATGAACATGCTTCGGGTGGCGAAGGCTTTTTGGCGGAGGTCTGTGCAGGGTGGGAAAAGGCCGCGCAGAGCGCTGAAAAGCTGGGCATCCGTGTGGTGCTGCTGCGCACGGGCATGGTGCTGGGACCGGATGGCGGAGCGTTTCCGCTGTTGAAGCGTGTGTTTCGCCTCGGACTCGGCGGCAGGCTAGGATCTGGCAAGCAGTGGATGGCGTGGATTCACGTCGAGGATGCCGTGGGGATCATTTTGAAGGCGATTGAGACCGAGACGGTGAGAGGACCGGTGAACCTGTGCGCACCGGAGTCGGTGACGAATGCGCAGTTCACCGCCAAACTGGCCGCCGCGCTGAAACGCCCGGCTTTTTTCCACGCACCCGCCTTTGCGCTCAAGCTGCTGCTGCGTGGCATGGCGGAGGAGATGTTGCTCAGTGGGCAGCGAGTGACTCCTCGTGTAGCGACTGAGATGGGCTACGATTTTGAGCACCCGACGCTCTCGGGCGCTTTCAAGGCGCTGGTCTGAGGTTGGCAATGGCTTGCCGTGGTTGGCGCTTGTTTTAAACCACTGCAAACGATTGCCATCCGCTGCCAACCATCGCAAACTCCCGCCATGGCTTCCCAGCAGACCACCATCGGCATCATCTACGATTACGACCAGACGCTCAGCCCGACCTACATGCAGGATGAGACGTTGTTCCCGCACTTCGGGATCAATCCGGGGCAGTTCTGGAAACGCAGCCGCGAACTGGTCGATACCGAGGGCTACGATGGCGAACTGGCCTACTTGAAGTGCATGTTGGACTACCTGGACATGGACCGCCCCACGAATGAAGACCTTCAGAAGCTGGGTGAGAAGCTGTGTTTTTACAAAGGAGTGCCTGAGCTGTTCGGGGAGCTGAACGCCGTGCTCAAAGACCAACACAGGCTGCTGGGGGTGAAGATCGAGCATTACATCGTCTCTTCTGGCCTGAAGGCGCTGCTGGATGGTTCGGCGCTGGCTCCGTTCGTGAAGCGCATCTTTGGCTGCGAGTTCGGCGAGGACAAAAATGGCTGCATCACTTTTCCGAAGCGTGTGATCAGCCACACGACGAAGACGCAATACATCTTCCGCATCAACAAAGGCATGCTGGAGCCTCATGAGGATGTGAATGACCACATGGCGCCGGAACTTCGGCCGATCCCGTTCCAGCACATGATCTATGTGGGCGACGGGCCGACGGACGTGCCCTGCTTCACGCTGATGAAGCGCTACGGCGGCCATGCGGTGGCGGTTTACAATCCCGACGAGCCGAGCCGCAGCAGTTTCCGCAAATGCTACCAACTCAACGGTGTCGCCGACCGGGTCAAACACATCGCGCCCGCTGATTACCGCCCCGGCAGCCATCTGCGTCTGCTACTGGAGGAAATGGTCCTCGAGATCGCCGACGGCATCGTGCGCAAGAAGCGGCAGGAGATCGAGGATGGGACGGTGTCGGCGCCGCATTTCTGAGATCAACACACGTCAATGCCGCGAGAACGCATGTCGTGGAACCATTCGACGTATTTCGGCACCCCTTGAGCGATGGAGGTGGTGGGCCTGAAGCCGATGAGGGCTTTCGCCTTGCTCACGTCGGCGGAGGTGATGGGCACGTCGCCGGGCTGCTCGGGAAGCTGGTTGATGGCGGCTTTTTTTCCAAGCGCCTGCTCAATGGAGGCGATGAGCTCGTTGAGCGAGACGTTTTGGGAACCGCCGAGGTTGAAAATGTCGCAGATCGGGCCGGTGCGGTAGTTCAACGCGCCGACGATGCCGTCCACGATGTCGTCGATGTAGGTGTAGTCGCGCCGGGTGGTGCCGTCGCCGAATTTGTCGATGGGTTTGCCGTCCTCGATCAATCGGGTGAATTTGGAGATGGCCAGATCAGGTCGCTGTCCCGGGCCATAGACGGAGAAGCGTAGGGGCTGATGGTTTGTAAAATCGGATCGGTCTCGGCGAAGGGCACTTTTTTGTTCACCCCATAGACGGAGGAACTGCTGGCGGAGACAAACTGCTTCACACCGGTGCGGCGGGCGGCTTCGAGGAGGTGGAAAGTGCCCTTGATGTTGGTGTCGATGTAGAGCTCCGGCTGCTCGATGGAAGGGCGCACGCCGGCCCGGGCGGCGAGGTGAATGACGGCGTCAAAACGGCCCTCGTCGAAGACTTCGGCCAGAAACGCAGGGTGGGTGATGTCGCCTTCGCGGAAATGAATCTTGGGGCCGAGCGCCTTGAGGTTCTCGCGCTTGATGGCGGGGTTGTAGTAATCGTTGAGGCTGTCAATGAGGGTGATCTGGCCCGCGTCGTCACGGAGCAGGCGTTGTGCAGTGTGGGAGCCGATAAACCCGGCGCCGCCGGTGACGAGAATCTTCATGGGGATGAGAATTTACAGGCAGACTGTGGACAAATGCAACCCGGCAGGAGAAAGGGATTGACGCAAACCCCTCGATTTCGCTAAATGGGCGGAATTCACGGAGAAATTTCACCCCCAGATCATGAGCGAACCCGAAAACACGCCAACACCGCCGCCAGCCACGACTCCGAAGACCGCCGCTGTGCCGCTGAAGAAGGAAACTGTGCGCATCACCCTGCGGGGTCGCCCAGGTGTTGGTGTGACCCAGCCGCGTGAGGCCACCGCTCCTGTGGCCCCTTCTGCAGGCAGCTTTCCCGCCTCTCCAAAGACCACTTCGGTGGTGCCGACGATGGCAAAGAAAGCCACCGCCCCGATTCAGCTTCCCTCGGCCCCGCTGCCGCCACCTGCTCCTAGACGCAGCACTTCCCCGGTGAAGCTGCCCGCACCTCCGCTCTCCCCGCCTTCGAAAAAGACGACCTCGGCCATTCCAGTGTCGGCTTCTCCGCCACCAGCCGCGCCCCCTCCTTCGAGCCCGATGCCCCCTCCCGGCCGTCCGTTAGCCCCTTCCGCCCCTCCGATTGCCAAGCCGCCAGGAGTGCCGACCGCCCCACGCCCGGCAGCCCCTCCCATGGCCGGACTCCCTGCGGCGACTCGTCCTTTGGCTCAAAATCCTGCGGCTCCCCCCGCTCCTCGGGTTGAGGCGGGTGCGCCCACCGTGCCGCTCCAGAAAGGTCCGCCACGTCCGCCAGGAAGTGGCACTGGCCCGATGACTGGTTCTGCGGCTCCGCTGCCAAAAGCGACCGTTAAGCTGGCTCCAACGCAGGTGATGCAGCGTCCTTCGATCTCGGCACCTCCCAGCGCACCGGTGAAACGCAGCGCTGCCGCTGACGCTGAGCAGTTCTACGAAGAAAAAGATCCCGAAGCTGGTTTGGTGCCGCTTTCCGTGATCTGCTTTGTCCTCTCCGCGATTTTGATGGCCGTTCAGATGTTCGGCGCAGATGCTGTGAAGGACGACCCGACCGGTGAATCCCCAATCATGGTGCCATCCGCCGCTGCCCAAAGTTGGGAAAGCCGCAGCATCATCACAGGAGTTTGGACCAACAAGTTCAAAGACACCTTGCTGCCGATCCCCTGAGACCTCGGCATCTGACGAATTGACCTTTTAACCCGACTTCCATCATGCCTCTCGCCTGGTTAGTTTTTCTCCTCGCTGTCGCCACTCTGGCGTTGAATTTCCTCGCCAAAAGCGGCGGGGGCATGTGATTCAACGCCAACGCACCATTTTCGCCAATGGCGCGCCCTCATGTCTGCTGACTGCAGTCAATGGTGACTTCAGTCCATGGCCGGTGTGGGCGTTCTTAGCTGTGAGGCGATGCTGCTCGCGATTTCGAGTAGCCGCGTTTTTTCTTCTGCGGTGAAGTCGTATGGCATCAGCTTGCCAATGCCAAGGGTGCCGCAGAGTCGCTCGCCGTCTAGCACTGGCACTGCCAGCGTGCCCTGCACCTGGGTCTGTTTGGCACCCGGTTTCGCCACGCCGGAAGCGTCAGTCTGCAGGTTACACATCTCCACCGGCTCTTTCCGCTCCGCCGCGACTCCCGCGATGCCCTTGCCCATAGGAATTGACTGAATGATCGGCATCAGCGCCTCTGGGATGCCTTGGTGAGCCACCAATTTCAGGTGTTGGTCTGCCGTGTCGAGGCGGTGCAGCGTTCCCGTCGTGCAGCCAAAATCTGAGATCGTCTGGGAAAGGAAATCGTGCCAGGAAAGGGCTGTGGGGGACATGGAGAGCTTGGATTTGGGATTTGTCGTTGTTGTGGCTGGTCGCGGGAGTTATTCTCGCGCTATATTGGTTTGTTTCATGAAAACTTGCTCCGCTTTTTTTGCTGTTCTTGGACTGGTGTCTGCCCTTCAGGCGCAGCCATCTTCTCCTGTGGCTCCCATCTCGGCCCGCAGCACCTACCACCCCGACAACTCGCATTCCGAGACCGTCGTGGACAAAACCACCAACGAACTCACCGAGGCCACCTACAGCGCTGGTGGCGCTCTCATCAGCAAGAAGCACTACCTGCTCAACGAGCGTGGAATGCCCACTCAAGGGCACATTTACGATGGGCGTGGCAACCTCGTTGCCCGTTCCCAGGTCTATTTCGACGAGTTTGGCCGCGCCAAAGAAATGCGCTCGTTTAACCTCCAGGGCCAGTGCTACCAGCAGGTCATTTATGAATATGGAGCCGATGGCAAAGCCAAGCCCCCCAAGGTCATCCATGTTGATCCTCGTGCCGCACCCTCCATCAAACCCGGTGTGATTGATTTCACGCAGGATACGCGCGCTCCCGGGCAGTATGCACCGCCACCAGGCGTTCCTGGGCAAACCTCGCCCGCAGCCACCGAGCCTCCCAAGAAAAAATCTTTCTTTGGCCGACTCTTCGGCAAAAAGGAACCATAAGGCTGCTCGGCTCGGACCTCTCACTTCTCACGTTTCACTTCTGACCTCTCCCCTTTCCCCCGCACCCGGCCAGCGCTGGATCAGTCAAAGCGAGCCCGAACTCGGGCTCGGCATCGTCACTGCCTTGGAAGGCAGCTTCATCGACCTGCGGTTCCCCGCTGCCGGTGAAAAACGCCGCTACGCCCGCCACGGTGCTCCCTTGCGCCGTGCCAGCTTTCACGCGGGAGACACACTCATGCATCGCGATGGTTCCAAGCACGCCATCGACTCCGTCACCTCGCAAGACGGCGTTTTGACCTACCATTGCGGGCTTCGCAGCATCCCGGAGTCCGAACTCGCTGATACCCTCAGCCTTGGCGGACCGCAGGAGCGCCTCCTCGCGGCGGACATCGACGATTTGCCGATGTTCGCCCTGCGTGCGGAAGCCGTCGAATGGCGCTGCCGCATGCAGGCCTCGCCCGTGCGTGGTTTCATCGGCGGCCGCGTCGATCCCATCCCGCATCAGATGTCCATCGCGGCGGATGTCACGGGCCGCCTCCTGCCACGCGTTCTGCTGGCGGATGAAGTCGGCCTCGGCAAGACCATTGAAGCCGGTCTCATCCTCCATCGTCTCCATCTCACCGGCCGCGCTTCACGCATCCTCGTTCTCGTGCCTGATGCCCTCCCGCATCAGTGGTTCGTCGAACTGCTGCGCCGCTTCAATCTGATGTTCAGCCTCTTTGATGAAGAGCGCTGCGCCGCCATCGAAGTCGGAGATCCCGAAGGCAATCCTTTCCTCGACAGCCAGCTCGTCCTTTGTCCGCTCTCGTTGCTCAGCGGCTCGTCCAAACGTGCCGCACAAGCCGCTGACGCTGATTGGGATTTGCTCATCGTCGATGAGGCCCACCATCTCGAATGGACCGTCGAAACGCCCGGCGTTGCCTATCAAGTCGTCGAAGCCATCGCCCAACGCGTCCCTGGCGTCTTGCTTCTCACTGCCACGCCGCAGCAACTCGGTGCCGAAGGCCACTTCGCGCGCCTCCGCCTTCTCGATCCCGATCGCTACGGTGATCTGAATGCCTTCCTAGCCGAGTCAGATCGCTACGAGCAAGTCGCTCGTGTGGTCGATCTCATCCTGCAAGGCGGCAGCATGAGCAAAAAAGAGCGTGAACTCTTCATTAGCCACTCCCCACGCGTCCAACAACACGCTGCGGAACTCAACGCAGGTGATGAATCCGCCCGCCAGCGCCTTGTAGCTGACCTCCTCGACGAATTCGGCACTGGTCGCGTCATGTTTCGCAACACCCGCGCCGTCATCCAGGGATTCCCGCCCCGTCAATGCCATGCCCAGTTGCTTGGCATCGAGCCAAATTGGACGGTCGAAGACACGCTCATCCGCTGGCTTGCCGCCACGCTACGCGAACTAGGCGAGGCCAAAGTCCTCCTCATCTGCCGCACGCGCAAACTCGCCGAAGACATCCACGAGCGTCTCCTGCGCGAGATCAACGTGCATGCCGTTCTTTTCCACGAAGGCCTCACTTTGATGCAGCGTGATCGCCACGCCGCCGCGTTTGCCGATCCGGACGGCGCACGCCTTCTGATCTGCTCCGAAATCGGCAGTGAAGGCCGGAATTTCCAGTTCGCGCAGCACCTCGTGCTGTATGACCTGCCACGCGATCCCGAACTGCTCGAACAACGCATCGGACGTCTCGACCGCATCGGCCAGAAAGGCACGATCCACATCCATGTGCCCTTCATCGCAGGTTCGGAAGGGGAAATCCTTGCCCGCTGGTATCACGCAGGCCTCGACGCCTTCGAGCACAGCCTGCAAGGCGCCACACAGCTCCTGCACAGCTTCGCCGCCGAGATTGAAGCCCTCTGCGCCAGTTTTGACGCCGCCAAACTCGACGATCTCATCAAGCGCACCTCCAAACTGCGTCTGGAAGTGCGGAAGAAGCTCGAACGCGGCCACAACCGCCTGCTGGAGCTCAATTCTTGCAAGCCGCGCCTTGCTGCGCGCTTGATTGAGCGCATTCGCGATGTCGATGCCGTCCTCGACTTCGAGCGCTTCTTCATCCGCCTACTCGATCACTTTGGCATGCACGTTGAGGAGATGACGAACCGCACTTGGTTCATCCGTCCCGACAACCTCATCACGGATGCCTTGCCAGCACTGCCCGATGAAGGACTCACCTTCACCTTCGACCGCGAACGCGCCCTGTCCCGTGAGCACGAGGCCTTCCTCACCTGGGATCACCCGCTCGTCTGTGGTGCTCTTGATGTGTTGCTCGGCTCCCACGCAGGGAATGCTGGTTTCGCCTTCTGGAAAGCCTCGGGTGGTGAAGGTTTGGTGCTGCAAGCCTGCTTCATCGCCGAATGCATCGCCCCGCCCGTCTTGCACGCGTCACGCTTTCTGCCTGCCACGCCCATTCGCATCGCTATCGACCATCAAGGCCGCGATCTCACGGCTGATCCCGCCTTCACCCGCGCCAAGCTCACCCCTGGCGATCCCACCCGCACCGTCGAAAACGAAACCGTCCGCCACAAGCTTCTGCCCACCATGCTTGGCAAAGCGCAGCAGCTCGCCGAGGCGCAATTAAAGACGCTCCAGCAGCGTGCACTCACTACGATGCGCAAACACCTCGATGACGAAATCGCACGTCTCGAAGACCTGCAAACGCGCAATCCACAGGTCCGACCGGAAGAAATCACTGCATTCTGCGCTCAACGCGAGGCGTTGGCTTCAGCCATTCAATCTACCGCTCTGCGTCTGGACGCCGTGCGTTTGGTGCTGCGGCTGAAATAATCTCAGGGGGGCATTCTTGATGCTCCGGCTTGCCGCATTGTCACACTGTGGATCGGGTGAGAAAGTGATGATTCCGCGCAGAAAATGCCGCGAATCAGGCTCCCTGCGCCACTGAGCAAACTACAAAGTCTGAATGAACCGATCCGCCTCGGCGATGGACCGATTCATCTGCGCCAGCAGGCGTTGAATGTCACCCTGGATGTTATCCGCCTTGCCCCGCAGTGAGCCGACGGCGGCGGCATTGAGGTTGTGCTTCAAATAAAGTACTTGGTCACGAAACTGACGCAAAACGGGTTCCATGGTGGATTCAGCCGCATGGAGAGAGCTGGAAAGCTGCTCAAAACGGCTGCGTGTGTCTGCCAGCTTGCGGCGGCTGTCTGCGGCGAGCGAGGCATTCTCATACTGCCGGATTTCACGCTCCCACTCGCGAAACAGATCTCGTGCCACTGTGTCCACTTCACGGATCTCACTCCGCACCGCTGTGGCCTGGGCTTCGCAGTCCTCGTACTCTCCTTTGAGGCGGTTGTAAGCGCTTTCGAGGTTGCCGCCACGATAACCGGTCAGCTTTTGAAGCTGTGTCAGTGCGTCCTGAAACTCCTCGCCCATCTTCTTCTGCGCGCCACGCGCGGTTTTGACCGCGCTTTTGAGCAGATCACGCTTCTCATAGCCCAGCTTTTCCCAGGCAGCGTAATAGACGGTGTTGCAGGCAGCCAGCGTGAAGACCAGCGAGGCGAGGACCAGACGTGGGCTCATGGGAATTCAGCCAACAAACTTGAGCGTGCCGATCTGGCCTGCGGCCATGGCGGCGTGCTGGGCGTCCGTGCAGGCGGAATTGGTCGGGGCGTCGGCTGGGGCATCGCTGAGGTTGAGCAGGCCGTTTTGCGTCATCCAGCGCTCCACTTCCTCACCGCTGATGTCGGCCAACATGGTGCCGTTCACTTCGACGCAGGGGGACAGCGGCTGGCCGCTCTTTTGTTCCATCTCCCAGCGGAAGGCGGGATTCTTGATGATGTCCTTCTCTTCGAAGTCGAGTTCGTATTTGCGGAAGATGGCGCGGACGCCTTCGCTCCAGCCACAGTAAGTTTTCAGGTAAGCGGTGATTTTGGGTGTTTGCATAGTGCGCGTTGGGGTTACGCAGCGAGCCTAGCGGGCGATGCGTGGATTGCAACCCTCCGGCCGATCACTTCCACCCCAGCGTCTGCTTCAAAAACTCATAGGTCCCCACGCCGTGGATCGTGTGTGGTCCGTCGAAGTGCTCGATGGTGGTGCGGTCGCCGATGAGGAGTTTGTTGTAGAGGCGGCGGACCTTGGCGAACTCGTAGTTCACCCATTCGTCGATGCCGACGCCGTCATTGTGGCCGCGCTCGACCATGAAGGGACGCGGGGCGATCAGTGCGGCCATTTCGGCGTAGTTGAAGGTGCGGCCCATGTTCCACTCCCAGATTTCGTATTCGTGCGTGTGTGTGTAGTTCATCGGCATGTCGCTGCTCACGCACTTGCGCACCCACTCGTTGAAGTCGCCGCTGCAAATGCTCAGGCAGTAGTCTTTGAGCACCGCAGGCGTGCGCATGGCTGACTTCCCGCCGTAGCTCAGGCCGTAGAAGGCGATCTTGTCTGGCTGCGTGAAGGGCTGCGCTTTCAGCCACTCCAGAATGCGCTGGTGCTGGCCGTTGATGACGCTGTAGAGCGTGAGGCCGAGCGGATTGAGCTTCCGCTGAAGCGTGCGGAAGGCATGCATGCCGCGATACGGGTTGTGCGGCGCAAAGGTGACGAATCCCTGCTCCGCGAGACGCAGCGCGAAGGCCTTGTAGGCTCCGAAGGCGCGGTTCGTCTCGTCCGTGGTGATGGTGTCTTCGGGAATGCCTTCCAAGCCGTGCTGGCAGACGACGACAGGGCGTTTCTCGCCTTCCTTGAGATCCTTCGGCAAACACAGCCAGCCCCAGGCAAACACATCGTCCCACACATCTAGCGTGACCTCATAGATGGCGACCTTGTCCGTTTCGCGCACGAAGCGGCTCTTCGCGTTCATGGGCAGATTTGGGTCCGGCAGACGCCCGATGACTTCGTTCCAGAAGCGTTCGCGTTCCTTCACGGTGTGGGCTTCAAACTCAGGCAGCGACTTGAGCGGCAACTTATCCCAGAACTGCACTTTACGCTCCATCTCGGTGGTCACCAGCAGCCGTTGCGTGAAGGCTTCCAGCTCGCGCACGAGGCGTTTCTGCCGTGTAGC
Organism: Verrucomicrobiaceae bacterium; assembly: GCA_021298725.1. GTDB lineage: Bacteria > Verrucomicrobiota > Verrucomicrobiia > Verrucomicrobiales > Verrucomicrobiaceae > Prosthecobacter. The sequence continues at coordinate 18,111 of JAJTDU010000008.1, forward strand.
GTCCGGTTTGAGCGTGATCGTGGCTCCGGTGATCTTCAGCAACTTCAGCGCGGCATCGGCAGAAGCCTGCGGTAGCAGATGGCGGATGATCCGTTCGTCGTTCGTCTCCTGCGTGGCCGCGAGGATGCAGCTGGTGGATGCGAGACTCTTCGCACGGGCAATCTCGGCTTCAAAGGCCGCCACAGGCGGTTCCGTGAGCCTTCCCGGCGCGGCGATGGCTCTCGCACCTTTCGAAGCTTCCATCGAGACGACTCGTTTCGGATAGAAGAGGTGTTGCAGCACCAGCGGACGCGGCGCGATGAGGCTGGCGATCTCCGCATCGCCGAAATCACGCAGCAGGCCGAAAACGTTGCGCTCGATCGGCTCCTGCCACACGCCTTCACGCGGTGCGAAGTAGCCCATCGAGTACACGCTGTCGATGCGCTCATCGATGGCGGCGGCGTGCAGGGCTTGCATGCCGCCTTCCCCGATTCCGGCGATGAGCAGCGGCACCTGCTCCGGCTGCGCCTTGAACCAATCCACGATGGAGAGGGCTTTCTGCACTTCGTAGCCGATGATGTGACGGCCCAGCTCGTAGCTTTGACGATACACCCACTCGCGATGCGACACGTTCGTCTTCACGCCGAACTTGTCATTGGTGCTGAACTCCGAATCGCGGCTCACCAGCGCTGGGATGACGACCTCGCAGCCCGTGGTGAGAAGCCACTCGTCCACCAGTTTCTCCGGCGTGTCATCGGCATCCGGCAGGTAGATCACGCGTGCATGCGGTTTGCCCTTCGGCTGCACGTAAATACCCTCGCCATGCACGCCGTCGAACACCGGCCAACGCACACGGAAGACACGGCACTGCTCGGTCTCCATCAGCAGGGCAGGGGAGGCTGTATCGCCGACGAATTCGAGTGCGGTGAGCGGCAAGCGTTCATCCACGATGCCGAGAGCCTCCTTTAACTTTTCCCGCGTCGGCTTGCGGTCCGCCTTCGACTGCTCCATGAGCCGCAGCGCCATCTTGTCGATGCCTGCGACCATCGTGGCGGAGAAATCAGCCTGTGGTTCTAGCGGCTTTGTGCCGGGGAGTTGCGCGTGCAGCGATGCGGCGACGAGGATGGCGAGAAGTGTTCTCATGAGCGTTTTTGTTCAAAGAGCCACGCCCAGAACTCGGGGTTGTCATACGTCTGCGTCCACGAATCGTGACCGATGTCGGGGTAAATCGTCAGTTTGACGGGCGCGTCGATCTTCTTGAGGGCATCGTGGATCTTGTGGCTGAACTCGACGGACACCGCGCCATCTTTGTCGCCGTGGAAAATCCAGGCGGGCATGTTTTTCAGGCGCTCGGCCTGCACCCAGCGCACACCCGCACCACCGCAGATCGGCGCGATGGCCGCGTAAGTGTCAGGATATTCAAACGCCGTCTCCCAGGTGCCGAAACCGCCCATGCTCAGGCCGGTGAGGTAAACGCGGCTCATGTCGATGCGCTCGGTCTTGATGAGGTGATCGGTCACGGCCTTCACGCCGTGCGGATTCCACAGCTCATTCGGTGGGCATTGCAGACTGGCGATGACAGCGGGGAATTGCTGTCCGGCGGAGATCAGTTTCGGTGGGCCGTGTTTTTTGATCTGTTCGAGGTCGTTGCCTCGCTCACCCGAACCGTGAAGGAAGATGACGAGTGGCCATTTCTTCTTTGCATCGGTCTCATAGCCCTCCGGCTTGCTCAGCAGGTAGCGGTAGTTGACCTTGATCACGAAATCGCCGCTGTAGGACGCAGGCGTTTGGTTGTCAGCGAGTGCGAAAGACGCGGCGGCGAGGAGAAAGGAGATCGTTTTGACCATGCGAGTCAAACGACGTGCCGCACGTCGCCTTACGACGGTCGCGATTTTCCCGTGCCGGGCAGGGCGCTGAGGAAAAAGTAGCGCGGAGAGCTGAGTAGGTCGCCGGTTTCGCGGATCGCCATGCAGAAGAGCAGTTCGTTGAGGCGTTCGTGCGCCTGACCGTGATTTTTGAGGTGTTCTTCGAGGAAGCGACGCAGGCGCTTGTTGGCGTTGAGTTCGGTCGGCACGCTGCCGAGATTCAGCAGCAAAAGGAGCAGTAACACGCCGGCGGCGATGAAGATGGCGTAGCGTGGCATGAGGACTTTGAAAAGCGTCATCCCGGTGATGATCAGCACGGCCAGCGTGGGTAGGTAACGGCTCATGCGGATGCAGCTTTGCCGCCATTTGAGTTCGCCCAAGCCATCGCCGGTTTGCAGGGCGTGCGCGGCCTCATGAAGGGCGATGGACCACGCGGTGAGGGTGGTGCCACGGGCCACATCGCCGCGCAGAAAAAGGCGTCGGCGCACGGGGTCGAAGTAATTGGTGATGAGGGCATCATGCTCGACGACCTGCACATCCTCGATGCCTTCGGATTTGAGAAAGACGAGGGCGATCTCGCCTCCGGTGTGCGCGGTGGGGGCGTTCACGCGCGAGCCTTTGAGCATCATGGCTGCATGCCGCGCCTGCGCCCAGCGGACGAGGGCGAGACCGGCGAAGAGAGCGACACCAATGAGCAGAAACGGCATGCACGGACACTGACAGCCAATCGAGCGGCAGGCAAATCGTGTGTGCGGTGTTCTTGCAGGAGGCGCGGCGGCATGTTTGGATAGCCCATGATCCGTTTCGTCCTCCCGCTTGCCATTTGTCTCATGAACACCGCCGTTTTGGCTGAGGACTTCCTGGGTCAGAGTGAATTTCGCTATCGGGTGGTTCCCAACTGGGGACGCGAGGCTTTGGCGCAGGTGAATGTGAAAAACGGACACGCGGTGGTCATCGACTCGCAAGGGCGGTTGTTTTTCCTCACTGATGATGTGCGGAACAATGTGGTCATCCTCGATTCGAAAACGGGTGCATTGGTCAAGCACTGGACGGCACGGATGCCTGGAGCGCATGGTATGAGTCTCGTCAAAGAGGGGGAGCGCGAGGTCTTATTCATCACGGACACTCAATTGCATGAAGTACGTAAGCTGACGCTCGATGGCGAGGAACTGGCGGTCTTCCCCTGGCCGGAAACAGCGAGGCTGCATGCGGATGCGAAGGAATACCGGCCCTCGAAGACGATTCACTTCCCGAATGGCGAGTTCGCGGTCTTCGACGGCTACGGGAAGGATTACATCTTCCACTACCAAGCCGATGGATCGCTGCTGCGTGCCTGGGGTGGCAACATCGGCGAGCCGCAGGACCAATTGAAGCATTGGGGGCCGCATGGGGGTGCTTTCGATGACCGCGATGGCACGCCGCTCGTGGTCATCGGCATGAGCGATCAGCAGGAAATTCGCAGATTCACCCCGCAGGGCCGGTTCTTCGACCAGAGGCCGTTTCCCGGCGGCAATCCACGTGACATCGTGCTCTTCGGTCAGTTCACGATCATTCCCCATCTCGGCGACAACTGGCCGAAGGACAAAAACGCAGCAGGATTCATCTCCATCGTCGATTCGCAGTGGAAGGTCGTTTCAAACATCGGTGGCCCGGCTGCCGTGTATGAAAACGGCGTGCTGCAGCCGATGAAGAGCGACGGGAAAACCTTCATTCATCCGCACGGGGTGGCGGTGGATTCGACAGGCCATCTTTATGTGGCTCAGTTTGCCTCCCCCGCAGCCCCGCTGCTGAAGCTGGAGCGGCTCAAGTGAGCGCAACTTTCGGGGGCGAGGTTGGTTTTAATGAGGAGATGAAAACCGAGCCCAGCTATGATGTTGCCAAACCTATGCAGCAGCGGAACATGCCCCTCATGCGTCTTCTGGCCTTGTTTTTAGCCTTCGTCTCGACTGCTGTCGCGCAGTCAGACAGCCCCAAACCTCCGCTGCCGAAACCGGGTGACGGGTCGCCGCATCGTGATGGGGAGCGCCGCGGGCTGCCGGGGATGATGCCAGGCTTGGGCGGGAAGCCAGCGCGAGGGTTCGATGGTTTTGAAAAGCTGTCCGAAGCGGACCGTGGCAAGGTGCGCGCGGCCTTTGAAAAGGCCTGGCAGCGGCCAGAGGTCATCGCATCTCGCGACGAGGCGATGAAGGCGAACGAGGATTTGCGCCATACACTGCACAAGGCGCTCAAGGAAATTGATCCCGAGGTCGTGGGCATTCTTGAGAAGATCAAACCACCGTTCCCCATGGACCAGCGTGGGCTGCCCGAGATGCCCAAGCCGGATTCGCCGGAATTCGGACGCATGGCGGCGATCCGTCTAGGGGCTGAGATGCTGTCGGTTTCCAAGCCTGAGCGTCGTGAGGAAACCCGGCGCTTTCATGACCGCATCTTGCAATTTCCGCGTGTGAAAGATGCGCTGGGAAAGCTGGAGCAACTGCCACCAGACGAGCGCATGGCCGCCTTCCAGCGGCTGCGGGATGTTTACCGCGAGGTTGCTGGCGAGGAGTTCAAAAAGGTGCGTGAGAAATTCGACGGCAAGGATGGGGGTAGTGGCGGCTTCCGCCGACCGCCCACGGAAGGTGGCCCTCCACCAGAACCGGAGACCCATAAGCGCAATCCGTAGTTCTGATTGTTCGCGTCCTGCCCCGGGTTTGATGAGCGCCCCGTGCCGATCATGTAAACATTCCCGCCCTTCGGCGCCGAAGCCGGATTCACCCACGCCTCGATGGTGATCGCATCGCCATTGTCGAAATCAAAAAGGCTTTTTTCCCTGGATCGGTCACGCGGATAACGGCTCGGTGGCGGCGTTTGGCCGTTTTTCACCCACTTGACGAGAACTATGAGCATCGCACGCAGCACGGGGCCGCGATCATCGAGCGTGTTTGAGGTGGCGAAAGCGAAAGGTCATGGCGCGGTGTGAACACGTTCCAGCATCTCGAGCGCCCTCGCCGTGATCTTCACGGAGGCTTCGCGTTCGACACGATTCGTGCCGAGCCAGGTTTCGTAGCCACCGAGGTCGTGATGCTTCGGTGTGGGCAGGTAGCCGTTGCTGCCATTGGCGAGTTCGATGGTGAAGGTATCTGCAAATGGGCTGCGGGCTTTGATTTCGAGACCGATCTCCGTGAAGACCTCGAAGGGGATCGAAGCGATGCCAAGATCGCCGATGCGAAAGGCCTGGATGACGGCCTGAATGGTATCTGGCTTCGCATCCCGTGCGGCGAGCGTGCGCTCGGCATACGGCTGCTCCAGGCGGTGCGTGGGTGCGGAATCTTTGGGTTTGGCGAGCACGCCTTCCGCCCACGCGATCATCTCCGGCGTGGGACGACGCACGGCGAGCTCCAAATCGCTCGCAGCAGCTTTCAGTGGCACCCAGTCCTGATGTTTGAGCGTCTCGCGAACACGCAAAACTTCCTGTGCGAGGTCACCCGCGACGAGTTTGATCTTTTCATACGGCTCGCGTTTCACGCTCGGTGTCTTGCCGCTGTAGTCGTTGTTGTTCACGTCGCCACAGGGACCATTCGCCAGGATGCCGACGCAGGGGGCACCAGCCTTTTCTTCGATGCGGCGGCAGAATTCGCCGAAGTAATCCGCGGAGAGATCTTCTTTGTTCACACCGCCGACATAGTGCAGCCAGTAGTTGGCCGTGAGGGCGATCTGGCGGCCATCGGTGGCCTGCACGGACACGCAAAACACCTCGGGATTCGTCGGGCCGGCAGGTCCGGCGAGTCGTGGGCGCAGCAGGCTGCTGGGATTCATCACCGCGCGATCTTTGCCGCCGAAGGGGTTATCATTGGTGACGCCTTCTTTGAGCAGCCAGCGGCGGTTGAAAACATGCTGCGGCACCTTTCCCGTGCCCCACGCGATGTGGGCAGGTTCCAGATTGTTCAACGCACGCCGCACGCCATCGACCACGCGGGAGATGATGAAGCTGCGGTAGTCGAGCGAGGGATCTTTGTTCGTGATGGCCGACACACTGGAGTGCGTGTGCGTGCCGGAGAACATCATGTTTGCCGCCGGGATGCCGGTAGCGGCTTCGAGCTTCTTCTTCGCCTCGTCCCAAACATCGCGCCCGAGCGAAATCGTGTCCGCTACGGCCAAGGCAAGCTTTGTGGTGCCATCATCGAGCACGAGGCAGCGTACATGCAGCTCGTCATGCACATGGTTTGCGATGGGCCGCGGTGCGAAGTTTCCCACGATTTCCATGCCCAGTGGCGGCGTGATGTTGCTGGTGGCGGCCCCGGCTTTGAAGACAGGCTGAGCTTGCGCAGCGGAAAGAACGTGAAGGAGGGCAAAACAGACGAGGAGCGTGGTTTTCATGCGGCCGTGAAGGAACGCACGCCGCCGAACGGCTCGATCATTCGAATCGGCTCGCCAACGCTGCTACGAGAGAATGCGCCGCCGCGTGTGTTGTTCCCTATCGGTGGCTACGGCCACACTTTGACGATTTCCCGGCTCCCAAGGTGGTGGTTTGTAGTCAGACGAGGATGAAGAGCCTGATTTCACTCCCACACGCCGAGCTTCACGAGCTGCTTGGTGGCGGTTCCTGCCCAGTCGCGGTTCGCAGCGGGGCTGGCGGGGCTAGGGTGGAGGACGCGGCCGGTTTTAAAGGCGCCGTTCATGGCCTCGTGGGCGCGGATGGCGCAGGCTTCGGCATAAGCGCCGACGCCGATGACCCACTCAGGCTGCAAAGCGGCGATGACGGCGCGGAGATGTGTGTCGCAGTGCTGGTTCAGCACGGCGGCCTCGGCGGCGGGGAGTTTGTCAGGCGTGAAGTTACGACCGCCTGACTCGATGAAGACGAGCGGGCAGTAGTTGGCGACGAAGTGATCGTTAAAAAAGGCCTCTGCCTTGCCAAAACGCTGAGCGAAGTGGCCCCAGAGCCGCCGGCCGCTGACTTCAGACTGCGGGCAGTCAAAACCGAGCACGGGGCGCTTCGGATGCTCGCGCTCCGGTTTGCCCACGGGTTCGCGGATGCCCATCCAGTCGCGCACGGCGGCGATCTCGCCAAAGGGGACGCCGGTCTGCGTCATGCCGAAGGGGCCGGGATTCATGCCGATGAAGACGACGCGCTTCGTGCTGCCTCCAAAACGCCGCAGATAGGCTTCATGCGGCGCCCAGGCGTAGTCGAGCGGTTGGTAAACATAGTCCACCGGCTCGGCAAAGCGCAGCGGACGGAGGGATTCACGCAAGGTCAGGGCGGCGGAGACAAGGGAGGCGGCGGGCATGGGAAGGCGGATGATTATCGCCTCTGGCAGTGAAAGCAAACCCGGTGGGGAGGGCTGGTGGTGCCGGTGTGTGGCGGAAAAACCGCTTGCCGCACCAGGGGATGCCGCTAACATCGCGGCCCTTTTGCCGGTCCACGTTGGTCCGGCCAAGGAACTTAACACCCAGCCCGTTCGACCGGATCAGCCTCCCCAGGCTGAGCGCTTTTCAAACAGCGTGCGGAAGACAGGCACCCCTCTACAAACACATGTCCACACCGATCCTTGCCGAGCTCGTCGAAGCCGGCGTCCACTTTGGTCACCAGACCAAGCGTTGGAACCCCAAGATGAAGAAGTTCATCATGGGCACCAAAAACCAGATCCACATCCTCAACATCGAGGAAACCGTGGGCCAGATTGACAAAGCGGCCGAATTCCTGGCCGACCTCGCCCGCAAAGGCAAAAAAATCCTCTTCGTCGGCTGCAAGCGCCAGGCGCAGGAAGCCATCAAGCAGGCTGCTGAAGCCTGCGGCCAGTATTACGTCAACCATCGCTGGTTGGGCGGCACGCTCACCAACATGGAGACGATCAAGAAGAGCATCGCCCGTCTGAACTACCTCGAGGAGATCGAGAGCAAGCCTGAGTTCAAGCTCATGTCCAAAAAGGAACTCGCCAGCCTGAACCGCGAGCGCATCAAACTGGAGCGCAACCTGCGTGGCATCCGCCACATGGGCCGCATCCCTGACGCCGCCGTCATCGTCGATTCCGCCCGCGAGCACATCGCTGTTCATGAGTCCCGCCGCCTGGGCATCCCAATCGTCGCTCTCGTCGATACGAACGCCGACCCAAACATCATCGACTACCCGATCGCTGCGAACGACGACGCCATCCGCTCCATCCGCATCATCTTGCAGAAGCTGATCGACCCCGTCATCGTCGCCACCGCCGAGGCCAAGAAAGACTAATCATCCACCCCCCAAACTGACCCATGGCTGAAATCTCCGCGAAACTCGTCATGACCCTGCGTGAAAAGACCAACGCAGGCATGATGGAATGCAAAAAAGCCCTCACCGAAGCCGCTGGCGACCTTGAGAAGGCTGAAACCATCCTCCGCAAAAGCGGCACCATCAAGGCTGAGAAAAAGGCCGACCGCCAGACGAAGGAAGGCATCATCGCCTCCTACATCCACATGGCTGGCCGCATCGGCGTGCTCATCGAAGTGAACTGCGAGACCGACTTCGTCGCCCGCAATGAAAACTTCCAGGCCCTCGTGAAGGACATTTCCCTCCACATCGCCGCCTCGAACCCACGCTTCCTCCAGCGCGAGGACATCCCTGCCGATCTCATCGCCAAGGAACGCGAAATCGGGGCTGAGCTGGTCAAAGGCAAGCCCGCCAACATCGTGGACAAGATCGTGGACGGCAAAATGGAGAAATTCTACGCCGACAACTGCCTGCTGGAGCAAGCCTTCATCAAGGATCCCGATCTCACCATCGCGAACTTGCTCAAGGGCAAGATCACCGAGCTGGGCGAGAACCTCGTCGTGCGTCGCTTCGTGCGTTACGCCGTGGGTGAAGACCTATCGTAATACGAGTCCTCGGACTCGATCTAAATCTGGGGGGCGGACACAAGTCCGCCCCCTTTTTTGTTTTCTGCCTAAGTCTTCAAAACTCAACTTCAAGAACATGATATTTAGCTTTGCTAAAATAACCACAATATGCCAAATTTCCGTAATTGGCATATCGACTATGCGTGGCGACCCACAACTGGCCTCTCATGCCCGCGTCTTGTGCGCACTCCATCTTCCAGCGCTTTGCGGTGGTGCCTGAGCTTTGGGCACCAAGGGCGGCAGCGTGTTGCAAACCGTCGTCAAGGCAGGTCAAGCAGGGTCAAGACACCCAGGCTGGATCGTCTCCCACCAAAACCCGCAACTTTCAGTTTCTTCCCGGCCAGAATCCTCCATGCTTCGCCCCCGTTTTTCGCCCCCTTTTTTACCGTGAGTCTTTCGCATCCTACTGACGACCTCCGCGTCGCCGAAATCCTTCCTCTGATCCAGCCTGCCCTGCTCATGCATGAGTTCCGGCTCGGAGAGCTTGAATCCGCCTTCATCGAAGACTCGCGCAAGCGTGCTGAGGCGATTCTGACGCTGAAGGACGACCGCCTCCTCGTAGTCGTCGGTCCTTGCTCGATCCACGACACCAAGTCCGCGCTCGAATACGCCCAGCACATCCTTGAGGCACGGCAGAAGTACGGCGCTGACCTGGAGATCGTCATGCGCGTCTATTTTGAAAAGCCGCGCACCACGGTTGGCTGGAAGGGCTTCATCAACGATCCGCATCTCGACGGAACTTTCGACATCAATAGCGGCCTGCGTGGCGCACGTGATCTCCTCATCAAGCTGACCAAACGCGGCGTTCCTGCTGGCACGGAGTTTCTTGACGTGATCACGCCGCAGTACATCGCCGATGTGGTGATCTGGGGCGCGATTGGTGCCCGCACGACGGAAAGCCAGGTGCATCGCCAGCTTGCTTCTGGTTTGTCCATGCCGGTTGGCTTCAAAAACGGCACGGATGGCGGCATCCAAGTCGCGCTTGATGCCATTGAAGCCGCTAAAGGCCAGCACTGCTTCCTGTCCGTGACGAAGGACGGCGTCGCCGCCATCGTGAACACGAAGGGCAACAACGCCTGCCACGTCATCCTGCGCGGAGGCAAAGGCGGCACGAATTTCGACGCGGCGGCCATCAAGACCGTCGCCGACCAGCTGACCGCACGCGGCCTGCCCGCCAGCGTCATGGTCGATTGCAGCCACGGCAACAGTTTGAAGGACTACCGCAAACAGCCCGTCGCCTCCGCCTCCATCGCCGAGCAGATCAGCGGTGGCAGCAAGGCCATCACCGGTGTGATGATCGAAAGCCATCTCGTCGAAGGCCGCCAGGACACCAAGCCAGACCACGCCCTCACCTACGGGCAGAGCATCACCGACGCCTGCGTCTCCTGGGAAACCACGGAAGCCATGCTCGATCAACTCGCCGCCGCCGTCCGCGCTCGTCGCAGCAAATGATCGTGCATGAGAACAGACAAGCAGTTCTTCAGCATCTTCCGAGCCTGTCCGGAACTGGTCTATGAGCTTGCCGGTCAGCCCTCACCCGGTCCATGTCAGTTGCGGTCCGAAAGCTTTAAAGAATTCGCCCGCACGGCGGATGCGGTGCTGGAGCCGCACGACAAAAAACAGCCTGCCTGCGTGATCGAAGTCCAGTTTCAGCGTGATGAAACCATTTACACCCGGCTGGTCATTGAGATGGCTCTCGCGCAGGAGAAAAAGCGTTATCGTGGCGTCCAGGGCATCATCTTTTTCGCCCGCAAGGCGCTCGATCCCCGCACTCCGCCCTGGCAGCGTGTGGTTCAGGCCGTGTATCTCGACGAAGCGCTCGAAAAACTGCGCCTGGAGCAGCCTGAACATCTGGCGCTCGACGTACTGGCACCCATTTGCATCGAGTCTGACTCGGCACTTGAAGCCGCCGCCGCCAGCCACTACCATCGTATCCGACAGCAATCCCTGCCGCTTCCGCAGCGGGACGCCTTGCTCGCCGTTTTCGAGTCCTGGCTCTTTGAGCGTTTCAAAACCATGGATAGAAAGAAACTCGCCATGATCCTCAAATTTCCCACCGCAGACATCACCAGCACCGTTGCTGGCCGCCAGATTCTCGAAGAAGGCATGAGCAGGGGCATTGAGCAAGGCATTGAAAAAGGCATTGAGCAGGGCCGTGACGCCGCATCGCTGGAGGCTATTCGTAAAATGGGGGGGCGGCACTTTGGAAAACTGGCCAAAACACTCGACGCCCGGCTCAAGAAGCTGCCAACGAAGCATAAAGAGCGGCTCTTTGAAGCCATGATGGACATGGGAAGCTGGAAAGACGTGGCGGCTTGGGTTGCCAAAAAAAGCGCTAAATGCTGACTGCTGACATTGCCAGACAGGCCATTGACCGCCTCGCGGCTGGCCGCATTCTCGTCATCGGGGACGTCATGCTTGACCACTTCATCTGGGGTCATGTCCGCCGCATTTCGCCTGAGGCACCCGTGCCGATCGTCGAAGTCACCAAAGAAGAGTTCTATCCGGGTGGGGCGGCCAATGTCGCGCGCAACATCTCGCCCTTCTCGCCGCACACGCATCTCATGGGACGTGTCGGCAAGGACATAGCGGCTGACAAGCTCCGTGCGCTGTTGATTGAGGACAAAGTCGATCCCGCGCCGCTGGTGGTGCATGAAACCCTGCCCACGATCTCCAAAGCCCGTGTCTCCGCCCGCCAGCAGCAGATCGTCCGTGTGGATCGCGAAAAATTGCTGCCGCTGACCGACGCCGAGCTCATTGAAGTGGAGCAGCGCGTGCGTGATCTCGCGCCGAACCTCGACGCCATCATTCTCGAAGACTATGGCAAAGGCTTCATGACCGAAAAGCTCATGCAGTTGGTCGCCAAGATCGCTGCCGAGCACCAGCTCATCGTCACCGTTGATCCATCGCCGCGAAATCCGCTGCCCTGGGCCGGGGTGTCACTCGTGAAGCCGAACCGCCTCGAAGCCTTCGCCGCCGCCGGGCTGGAAGACCATCTCCTCCCCGGCCCGCCGCTTGAAAACCAAGAACTGCTCGAAGTTGGTCGTGTTCTGCTCGCCAAATGGGATGTCGCCAGCGTACTCGTGACCCTGGGCGAGCACGGCATGATGCTGTTTGAGCGCGATCATGCTCCTCACCACATTCCCACCCGGGCGCGTGAGGTGTTTGACGTTTCCGGTGCTGGCGACACTGCCATCGCGTTGCTCACGTTGGCGCTCGCAGCCCAATTTTCGCTGCATGATGCCGCCGACATCGCCAACCACGCCAGCGGCATCGTCGTTGGCAAGCTCGGCACCGCCACCTTGACGCCCGAAGAGCTTCTGGCAGCCTTCTCATGATATGAGCTCTGATTTCTCCTCCCTTTTCAAAACGCACCTCGACGAGCATCAGGACGCCATCGCCAAACTCAGCGCGATGAATGATCAAATCGCCCCGCTGGCCGACGCGTGGCTCACGGCGTTGCGAAACGGCAAAAAAATCATCTTCTTTGGCAACGGTGGCAGCGCCGCCGACGCGCAGCATCTCGCCGCCGAACTCGTCGTGCGTTATCGCATCAATCGTCCCGCTCTCGCCGGTCTCGCTTTGACTACCGACACCTCGATCCTCACCGCGCACAGCAACGACTTCGGCTACGACACCGTCTTCTCGCGCCAGATCGAAGCCCTTGCGCAGCCCGGTGATGTCGTGCTCGGCATCTCCACGAGCGGCACGAGTAAAAATGTCCTTCTCGGTCTCGAGGCCGCGAACAAGTGCGGTTGCGTCACCATCGCCTTCACCGGCGAAAAAGGCGCGGATTGCGCTGCTGAGGCCACGTTGAGCTTCAAAGCGCCCTCTGCGATTACCGCACGCGTCCAGGAATGCCATCTTCTTATCGGGCATCTCCTCTGTGATGTCGCGGAACAATCGTTTGCCGCCGCCTGAGAAGGCAGTCTGCATGAAAGCATCGTCCCAGTTCACGCCTCACCCGCGTGGCGGTCTGCATGGCATGGTCGTCGGCTTCTCCCAGTCGGCGTTGCTGCGCGTCCTCCGGCTTGTGATCAATGTGGTCATCACCGGATTGCTCGCGCGTCATCTCGGCAGCGCGGGTTTTGGTGCCCTGGCGGCCAGCCTCGCGCTGGTGTCGTTGCTTTACACGCTTGCGGAGCTGGGCATGGGCCGCGTGCTCGTGCGCGAGCTGCTGCGGGAAGGTGCGGACCAGTCCGCGATCATGGGCTCCAGCTTTTACACAAGGCTCACCACGGGCATCACGCTCTTTGCCGTGCTGGCCGCCTATGCCTTCATCTTCGAGCCTGCGCATGCCTCTTTGTTGCTCATTTACGGCCTCGCTCTATTCACGCATGCCGCCACGGATGTGCTCGCATGGTTTGAGGCCGAGCGTCACATGCCAGCGGCCACCTGGTGCCAGTTTGGCGGCTTCACACTGAGCGTCGTTGCCATCGTGGCGGGCATCATCTGGCATGCGCCGCTTGGGTTCTTTGCGCTCACTTTCATCATCGAATGTCTCGTGACTGCGGCGGCTCTGTTTGCCCGCTACCATCAGCTTGGGGGTGCCTGGAGGTCGTGGCGCTGGGAAAAAATTCTCTCCTTCCGTCTGCTGCGTGAGTCGTGGTATGAGATCGCCACCCAGCTCACGCTGCTCATGCTGCTGCGCCTGGACGCGGTCATGGTGCAGGCCATGCGCGGTGAGACCGAGACTGGTTATTACAGTGCCGCAGTTCGCATCTCCGAAGTCGCCTACTTCATCCCGATGCTGCTTGCCGGTTTCATGCTGCCGCCGCTCATGCAGCGAAAGCAGTCCGGAGCGCCGGATTATCGTGACCGTGTCGCCGACTACTTCGGGGTCAGCCTTGCCATCACCCTGCCGATCGCTCTTGGCATTGTGTTCACCTCCGGGTGGCTGGTGAGCCTGTTGTTCGGCTCCGGCTTCCTCCCCGCGGCTCCAATGCTCACCGTGCATGCCTGGGCGCTCATTCCTTTCGCTCTGGGCATCGTCAGGACGCAGTATCTCACCATCGAGGGCAAACTTTGGGCCAACATCCCGGCCGTGGCTGCCGCTCTCATCATCAACATCGTGCTGAACTGGCTTTGGATTCCTGCGCACGGCGGTCTAGGGGCCGCGTGGGCCACCTTGATCGCCTACAGCGCCGCCTGGGTGGTCAGCACGCCTTGCATGGCCGCCACGCGCGATCTCACGGGGCTCATGCTGCGTGGAGTCATTCGTCTTCCGCATCTCCTGCAAGACACTCGTGCGCGTCTGCGGCATTCACGTTTCCTCGGCACTCAGTCACATCCATGAATCGCGGTAATCCAGGTGCTACAGCCGTCATCGCCATGCTCATGCTCGGCGGGTTGTATGCCGTCGCCTCGGTCTTGCTCACCGAAGGCAACACCATCGGCCAGATGTCCATGTACCTCATGGTCGGCGGCTTTCTGCTGTCTTTGATGGCGCCGCGCCTCGGATTCTACATCTGGATCATCTTCTGCGGTTACAACGACCTCCTCAAGCGCCTCCTCGTCGTCGGCGGTCGTGTCACTCAGGAGGATTTGAAATTCGTCCTTGGTATCACCCCCGCCATGTTCGCCGGTGTCGTCGGGCGCGGGGCTTAATGGCGTCCTGCAAAGCATCGCCAACAATGGGCTCTATTCGCTTCTGCTCTTCGTCGTTCCACTGCTCATGGGTGATAAGGCCAGCCTGATCGCGCTTTGGAAGTGTCTCGTGCTCACCTGGCTACCAGTGTCCATCTATGGCGTGTTCCAGCAGGTCAACGGTTTCGCCGATTTTGAGATCGAGTATCTGCTCAGCGGCCTCAGCATCGAGATCAAGCAGCTCTACACCAACGAAGTCCGCGCCTTCTCCACATTGAACTCTCCCACGGCGCTTTCCATCGTTGATGCCGTTTTGGCCGTGTCCAGCCTGCTGCTCGGATTTATGTATCGCGGGAAAAACGGTCAGCCAGTGATCGCCCGGACGCTGGCGTTGTTCTGCTTTTTTGCGCATACCGCCGGCCTCATCGCCTCCACAGGCCGTTCTTCCCTGCTGATTCTGCCCACCGCCCTCATCGGCACTTGGTGCTTCGCCTCGCACGGGCGCACCAAGGTTTTTTACACCACCGTGGCCGCCTCATTTCTGCTGCTCGTCGCCTCTTCGGGCTGGCTGATCAACCATCTCGAGGAAATGAACGAACGTGCGCTTTCGCTTGGAGCGCCGGGCGCCTTCATCTCACGCATGGTCATGGTCGGCACCTACTGGGACCGTCTGACCGGCTTTTCCAACGTGCTCATGAATCCCAAGGCCTGGTCGCTCTTCGGCTATGGCAAGGCTGAGGATGGCACCGGTATGTATTACTACCACGATCCCATCTCTGAGATCCTCATGCGTTACGGGGCGGTCACGCTTGTCATCGTCATCGGAGTCGTCGTTTTTATGCTGAACTGGTTTCATAAGCAGGCCTGGCAGATCGAGTCCAAGCCGGACCGCCAGTTCGCCTCCGCCATGATCGCCCTGGCCTTTTCCATCATGCTGGTCTCCGCTGTCAGCGGTTCAGTGATGACGGTTTTCCCGGTGAATGTCTTCTTCTGGCTGGCCTGCGCCGCCGTGCTCGGTCTTTCCAAACGTCCGACCTCCGTGCGGCCATCTGTCGCACCACAGGGCTATCCGCAGCAGCCTTTCCCACACTCCATCTTGCCATGAGCGCCTACTACGAGACCTACTGGCAGAAGTCCGATGGCTGGACGCCTGACAAAGGCGTGAATCATCCCGTTGAGCGGGCGATTTTCGCCCGCCTGCTCAAACCGGGCATGCGGCTCATCGACTACGGCTGTGGCAATGGCGAGCGTTACGGCCGTAACATGCTCGCACGGCAGATCGACTACCGTGGCTTCGACATTTCCGAAACCGCGCTCGCCAACGCCGCTCAACTCGGTCTCAACGTCGCCCGCATCGCAGCCGATGGCAGCCTGCCCATCGAAAATGCCAGCGCCGACTGTGCCATGTGCTTCGAGGTGCTTGAGCATCTCATGGAGCCTGACAGCGCCCTCGCCGCCATCCTCCATGCGCTCAAACCCGGAGCGCAGGCCGTCTTCAGCGTGCCGAACGCCGCGCACTACACGCAGCGAATCGAGTTTCTGCTTACCGGTTTCTGGAATCCTGGTGGCAGTCCGCTCACCGCGCGCAAATGCCCCTGGCGCGATCCGCACATCCGTTTCTTCAATCCTTCCATGCTGCGCCGTATGCTCGAAGCGAACGGATTTGAGGTCATGGAGATCATCAGCGAGCCCTTCACGCTGCAAGCCCTGCCCTGGTTCTACAAACAGGAAAAACTCTTCCCGTTATTGAACTTGCTCTCCAAACCGTTCGCCTGGCTCGGTGCGCTGTTCCCGGGCTTCTGGTCGGCACGTCTCTTCGCCATCGTGCGGAAACCCAAGGTTTGATATGCTTCGTCCTCTGCTCCGCCGCTTTTGCTACACGGCCAACACCATTCGCTACCGCGTTGAATGGCCGCGTTTGCGCGAGGCCTTTGCCAAGGTGCCTCCGGCACAGACCCTGTTCGACGGCGGTGCCGGTTCGGGCGAGTTTTTGCGCCGGGCGCTGGCCGCAAGCTTTGCCAACAAGGTCATCGCCCTCGAATTCGACGCGGGAAACTTCGAGTGTCTCCAAGCCAACATTGGCCGCGACCCGCGCGCACGATTGATTCGCGGCTCGCTGCTCGAAATCCCGCTCGAGGATGAAAGCGTGGACATGGTGATGAGCACGCAGGTCATCGAGCACATCCAGGATCACGAAAAGGCGGCGGCTGAGCTCTGCCGCATCCTCAAGCCCGGCGGTTATGCTCTCATCACCGTGCCGCATCCCCCTGAGCCCTTTCCCAATGACGGCCACTGCCGCGAGGGCTACACAGCCGAGGATCTGACGGCGCTTTTTGCCCCGCATGGCATGAGTGCGCTGCACACGGATTACTTTCTCACGCGCACGACGACGAACCGCATGGCATTCGCATGGCGGCTTCCGGCACACGGTGTTTTTCTTCCAGTCGCGTGGGTTGATGCCGAAAAAAGGCTCACTTCGGAGCAAAGACGCGCCGGCACGCCTTACGGCATCCTTATGCTGTTCCAGAAACAGCCCCGTCATCAGTGAGACTTCTCATCATCGACCCCAACATGAATCTCTCCAGCCCGTCCATGAAAGGCGTGGTGAGTTCACTTGCGGCATGGAAAGAGCGCGGCATCGAAACCGAGGTCTGGTGCTGGACTTGCGATGACCACCTGCCCGCCACCATTCGCAAACTGCCGCGCATCGGCGATGTGCGTCTCCTCGGCGGCTTTGCCTTTTCCTGGCTCGTCTTTTGGCGTGCGTGGTGGCTGTTCAAAGTGCGGAAACAACCGAGGCCGGATGTGATCTACAGCATCGCCTGGTATCACAAAGCCTGTGATGTCTGCCACGTTCACTTCTCACAGGTTGACTGGGAGAAACGTCAGCATCAGCTCGGCATCCACTCACTGCGAGATCTCGTCGAGAGCATCGTCAATAAGCTCAATCTCCGTCGCGCACGTGCTTTCCTGCGCCAAACCACGGCTCGAAAAATCGTCAGCGTCTCCCAGTCCGTCGCTGATGACATGCGTGCTGAAAATCCGCGCATCCCCATTCAAGTTCTGCCGAACAGCTACGATCCGCAGCGCTTCCATCCCAGTGTGCGCGATCAATTTCGTGCCAAGACGCGCTCGAAGCTTGGCTACGACGAAACCCGGCGTGTTTTCATCTTTGTCAGCACCGGTCATTACCGTCGCAAAGGTTTTTTCCTCGCGGTCGAGGCGCTGCGCCGTCTGCGCCAAAGTCATCCGGAAGCCTGTCTTCTCGTCATTGGCGGTCGCGAAGAGCGCCTCAACTCGCTGCGAAAGAAACTCGGGGCTGATCAAGGCTGGATCACCTTCACCGGCATGGTTCCCGATGTGGAAACCTACTTCGCGGCTGCTGACGCCCTGCTGTTTCCCTCCTACTCCGAGGCGTTCGCCCTCGTTGAGGTCGAGGCCGCCGCCTGCGGCCTGCCGTTGTTTCTCACACCTCATCACGGCTCCGAGATGATCCTCGAAGACGGCGTCAATGGCCGCCTGATCGAGTTCGATGCCGAGCGGATCGCCCAAGTGCTGGCTGAGTTTGTGGAAGGCCGCTGGAAGCCGACAGGAACCTCCCTCAAGCACGCGGTGGATTCT
>JAJTDU010000116.1 GCA_021298725.1 Verrucomicrobiaceae bacterium
GCATTCCGGGAGACGCCTTCATCCGCGACTACCTGCACCGCCCCGACCTCAACGGCGTCCGTCTGGCCAAGGAGTTCGTCAAATTCAGCGAGCGCTGCTTCATCCGCCTGCTCGGCGACATGCGCAGCTACAACTACGTCATCGACATGACGCCCGACTTTGAAGAGGTGCAGTACCGCGTCCGCGCCATCGACTTCGACCAGCAGAGCTACGAAGGACGCAAAAGCCTCTACCTGCCGCAGTTCTTCAAAGAGAACAATCCTGTCGTCCAGCTCTGCTCAGCCTGCCTCAATTTCCCGACCATGAAGCAGTACCAAGAAGAGGAGCGCAGCCTCATCTCACGCCGCTACCTTTCCGAACACACGCGCATCACGGCGCTACTGCGCTGCATGAAAAACAACGCCGTGGAGCCGTTTGAAAAGGTCATCCAGCTCCGCGCCGAACTGGGCCAGTACCACAACACGCATCAGTTTGATGGCTGCGCCAGCATGGGCGAGATCGTGGAGCGGAACCTGGACCTCATGCTGGGCAAGCACCTGGAATGAGGCGAGTTCGCGCTTGCCGTGCCGGGAGTTCTGCTTTCCTCTGGAGGTGCTCATGGCCTACAAACTTGTCATCATTTCCGGCGCCCAAACAGGCGTCGAACGCGCCGCGCTTGACTGGACGGTGAAACACGACCTCCCACGCGGCGGCAGACACCCCGCCGGACTCGCCGAAGCACCTGATCCGCTCTACAAGCTGCGGGAAGCGGCGACCGAGAATGTGCTGGAGGTCATCGACGCAAACATTCGCGACGCCGACGGCACGGTCGTCTTTACCCAGGCCGCCAAAGCCACCGGCACCGCGCAAAAGGCCGTCAGCATTTCGAAGAAGCACAAAAAACCCGTGCTGCATGTGCACCGCGGCATTCTCGGTGTGTCCGAGAAGATCGTGGCCTTCCTCGACAAATACTACGTCCGCCGCCTGCACCTCACCGGTTCCCCCGAAGCAGACGAGCCGGGCCTGGGTGTCTGGGTGACCTCCGAATTGGAAAAAGCGAAGGGCATTCTGGATCGTCGTCCAGACTGAGACATCGCATCCCCAGAGCGCGGTTTGATAACCTACCGCTCTTCCTCTTTGTGTCCGTCGCATGTTACTGCTCGCCGCCGCCACTGCACACGCAGCGCTTCCCCCCTTCGGAATGGTCGCGCCGTTTGTCATGCTGCTGCTCTGCATCGCGCTGATGCCGCTATTTGCCGCCCACTTTTGGGAGCATCATTATCCAAAGGTCGCCATCGGCCTCGGACTCGTGACAGCCGCGTATTACATCTTTGTGCAGAAGGACTGGCACCCGCTGCACCATGCTGGGCATGAGTACGTCAGCTTCATGGCGCTGGTCGGCTCCCTGTTCGTCATTTCCGGTGGCATCAACATCCGCGTGAAGGGTGAGGCCACGCCGTTGGTGAACACGGTGTTCCTTCTGATCGGCGCGGTGCTGGCAAACGTCATCGGCACCACCGGCGCGTCGATGCTCATGATCCGTCCGTGGATCAAGATGAACAAATACCGCATCACCGGCTTCCACGTTGTCTTCTTCATCTTTGTCATCAGCAACGTTGGCGGGGCGCTCACACCGATTGGTGATCCGCCGCTGTTCCTCGGTTTCCTGCGTGGCGTGCCCTTCTGGTGGGTGCTGGAGCACTGCTGGCAGGCGTGGCTTCTCGCCGTCGGCCTGCTATTGGCCGTGTTTTATGCCATGGACAGCGTGAACTTCCGCCGTGCGCCGAAGGAAGTGCGTGAAAAGGAGACTGCCCACGAAGACTGGTTCTTCCGCGGCCTGCTGAACGTCGTGTGGCTCGCCGTGGTGCTCGGCGCAGTCTTCTTGCCGAAAAACATCCAGGAAACGACGGTTCTCGGCATCTTTTCCATACCCGCGCTGGTCATGTTCGCCGCGGCAGCCGCGTCCTATTTCACCACCCAGCCAGAGGTGCATGAGTCGAACGATTTCAACTTCGGCCCGGTCAAGGAAGTGGGCTTCCTCTTCATCGGCATCTTCCTCACCATGATCCCGGCCCTGCAGATCTTGCAAAGTGGTGAGGCCGTGAAGATCGACACGCCGCTGCAGTATTACTTCGCCACTGGGGCGCTCTCCGCCTTCCTGGACAACGCACCCACCTACCTCTCCTTCCTCGCCGCCTCCATGGGCCATGAGCATTTGTCCGTCGATTCCACCGCCGATGTGCTGAAGTTCGCCGCCGAAAACGCGGGACACCTGATCGCCATCTCCCTCGGCGCGGTGTTCTTCGGCGCAGGCAGCTACATCGGCAACGGGCCGAACTTCATGGTCAAGGCCATCGCTGATAAGTCCAAGGTCCACGCGCCGTCTTTCCTGGCCTACATGTACCGATATTCCATCCCGATCCTACTGCCTGTGCTGATCGTGGTGGGATGGATCAGGGTGAAATGAACTGGAAATGACGAATGACGAAATCCGAATGACGAACCAAGCCCGAAATCCGAAATCCGAATCACGCGCTTCATTCGTCATTCGTCATTTAAGCGCCGTTGCTCTGTGTCTTTGCCCCGCAGCCTGCGCTTTTTTCCCGCCCCTCGGTGCCAAGCGCCTCACAACCGACCTCACAGCGCTCCACGGCACCGCGCCATCGAAGTGGACCGCGTTGCCTGCGATTCCGAAAAGCGCCGCCACCGGCTGGTTGAGTGAGTTCAGCGGCGCCAAACTGCCTGCGCTCGTGAATCAGGCCGTTGCCAACAATCCCGACATGAAGGCTGCGGGTGCGCGAGTGCAGCAGGCGCGGGCACAGATGGTCCAGGCGGGTGCCGGGCTGTTTCCGGCCATCACCGCGAACGGAACGGGAAGCCGCACCCAAAGCCCAGGAGATCAGCGCTTCCCCGGCCTCAATCAAATCGCCAACCGGTTCACTGGTAACCTCAACGTGAGCTGGGAGATCGACTTCTGGGGCCGTGTGGCCGATGAACGCCGCGCTGCGAAGGCCGGCTCCGAAGCTGCCGAGGAAGACTGGCACGCCGCGCGTCTCTCTCTCGCCACCACCACGGTGCAAACCGCTGTGAGCCTCGCCGAGGCCGAAAACCTGCTCGCCCTCGCGCAAAGCAACATCACCGCCCGCAAAGTGCAGCTCGGCATTCTCGAACGTCAGCTCGACCGCGGCATCGACCCCGAGCGTGCCGCACTCGATGTCAGCCTAAGCCGCGCCGACATGGCCCGTGCCGAGTCCACCGTGCTGCAACGCCGCGCCACCGCCGATCAGACACGCCGCACGCTCGAAACCCTGCTCGGCGGCTATCCGGCGGGCACCGAACGCGGTCTTGGCTTCCTGCCGTCCCTCAAGCGCGGCATTCCAGCGGGTCTGCCCTCCGAAACGCTGCTGCGCCGTCCCGATCTGCGTGCTGCCGAGCGTCGTGTCACTGCCGCACTCGCCACCGAAAGTGCCGCCAAAAAAGCACTGCTGCCCAGCCTCCGCCTCACCGGCCAGTTGGGCCGCACCTCGCAGCAAATCGAGCAATTGATCCGCCCCGAGTCCGCCATCTGGAACATCGGTTCCCAGGCCGCGCAAACCTTGTTTCAAGGCGGTCGTTTGAAGGCCGGCATCGACCTCGAACGCGCCCGCTACGATGAATCGCTGCAAACCTACGCGGGCAGTGTCCTCACCGCCTTCCGCGAGGTCGAAACCGCCCTCGCTGCCGAGCAATTCCTGCTGCAGCAAGAGTCCGCCCTCGAACGTGCCGCCACCGAGGCCGAACGCGCCGAGCAGCTCGCCCTCAGCCAGTATGAAAAAGGCCTGAGCGAGGTTTTGACTCTCCTCGACACCCGCCAGCGCGCTTTTGACGCCCGCAGCGCCCTCATCGGCGTCCAAGCCCAGCGCTTGCGCAATCGTGCCGCGCTGCATCTCGCGCTGGGCGGGGAGTTTTGATCTCAGCCATCGTAGTGAAAGCGGCACTGCATGATGACCAGCATCTGACCTTCCACGCGGTAAACGAGCCGATGTTCTTGAGTGATCCGTCGTGACCACCAGCCTTTGAGATTACCCCGGAGCGGCTCAGGCTTGCCAATACCTGTGAACGGGTTGCGCAAGGTATCACGGATCAGCTCATTGATGCGCAGCAAGGTTTTGCGGTCCTGTGTCTGCCACCAAAGGTAATCCACCCAGGCACCTGGCAGCCAAGTCAGTTGCATAACTCGCCAGCCTTAAATTTCCCGTCCTGAAAATCGGCCAATCCCTGCCGGATACGGGCGGTGTTTGCAGGTGTGGAATACAAATGCAACGTTTCCTCCATCGACGCATACTCGTCGGAAGCGATGACCACGACGGAAAGCTCATCGTCGCCATGGATGGTCACCGGCTCCCGGTCTCGGTTCACCGCCTGCATCAGGCTGTCGAGACTGTTGCGTGCTTCGACGCTCGAAATCGTTCTCATGGCGACAGTTTAATGGACGATGTCCGGCTTTGCCAACGCCAATCTGACTTCACTACATTCCAAGTCTCGAATCCTCCCTTCATTGTTACAAAAAAACGCGGAGCCAGTCTCCCGGCTCCGCGTCGTGATTCGTAGCGGCTGGCGTCAGCCTACCACTAAGGCGTTTACTTCTTCTGCAAAGGCGCGACTTCCGCACCCGCTGGCACCTTGTCTGCCGCGACGATCTTCCACACCGCGCCAGGGGCTTCTTGATACGGATCGGTCTTGCCGCCGTAGCCAGCCGTGCCGTGGCAGAGGTAGAGCGCACCGTCTTCGCCTTCGCCGCCGCCGGTGGGGCGGAGCGGGGTATCGAGGTCGAGGAGTTCCTCCATCTGCCATTTGGCCGCTTCATCGCGTTGCAGGCCCCAGATTTTACCGGAACCCCAGTCGGCCACGAAGCAGACGCCATCAAGGCTCGGATAATCTTTGCCGCGATACACGCCGACACCGATGACGCAGTTGCCTTGATCGACGTGACTGTATTCCGCGACGGGCAGCGTGCCGATCTGCGCCCATTTTTCCGGGTTCACACTCGTTTCGGTGCCATCGGGGTTCTTCTTCAGGATCTGCGGGAAGGGATGGCTGCCGCACATGGCCTTCCAGCCGTAGTTGATGCCACCTTTGCAGCCAGCAGGCTCGACATTGATCTCTTCCCAGTGGTTTTGGCCGATGTCGAAGACGTAGAACTCGCCGGTCTTGCTGTCGAAGCTCATCGTCCAGGGATTGCGGATGCCATAGCTCCAGATTTCAGGGCGTGCCTTGGGCTGGATCTTGGAGAAGGCCTCCTCGCTGATGCCAAACAGCGTCATCTGCTGCAATGGCGTGACGAAGGGGTTGTCCTTCGGGATGCCGTAGCCTTTTTCCGTGGTTCGGGTGTTCACGTCGATGCGCAGCACTTTGGACAGCATGGTGCTGAGATCTTGACCCGCGTTGAGCACGTCGCCTTCCCAGCCACCGTCACCGCTGCCGATGTAGAGATAACCATCGGGGCCGAAGCAGAGCTCACCGCCATTGTGATTGCAGTAAGGGCGCTCGAGTTGCATCACCACACGGGCGGTCTCGGGATCGGCCTGATCAGGATTGCTGGCCTTCACCTTGTACTCAACGATCATGCCGTCGCCGTTGAACCACATGTCGGAATAGTGGATGTAGAAGAGGCCGTTCTCCTTGAACTTCGGATGGAATTCGAGGTCGTAGAGGCCCTGTTCGAGGAAGGAGCTGACGGTCTTGTCCTTGATGTCGAGAAACGGACGCTTCAGCAGCTTACCATCCTTCACGATGCGCACCACACCGGGCCGCTCGCAGACGAACACACGGCCCGTGCCGTCCTTCGGGCAGGCTACATGCACAGGCTCGACGAGGCCATCGGCCACTTTGACGAGCTGGATGGCGACCGGCTTCGGCAGCTTGCCGCCGGGCTGGACAGGTTTCGGATCTTCAGCACCGGAGAGTGCCGGGACGGCCAGCAGGCCGAGCGCGAGTGAGAGCGTGTGGTTCAATTTCATGTGGGTTGGGTGTGAGGCAGAATGGTGAGATTATGAAACAGCCGAAAATCAGGCAAGCAGGAAATCGTCATTCGCGCTGGACTCTTTTCATCGCATCGCAGGCAAAATCCCACTGGCGGCCCGATTCTGCTTCTAAAGGGCACGATGCTCAAGGCCACCTACACCGCGAAGGAAGGCAGCGTCTTCCCCGGCACGCAGCGTGACTACCAGATCTACCTGCCCGCTGGTTTCGAGAAAACCAAGCCCGCCGCCTTCATGGTCTTCCAGTACGGCGTCATCTATCAGGCTCCCGTCGTCTTCGACAATCTCATCGCGAAGAAAGACATCCCGCTGCTCGTCGATTCGACCACCGCAGACCGATGAAGCGCCCTGGAACGGCCTTCAGCGGGACGCTGAAGACAGCACGCGAGGACGCGTGCGCTCCATTGCTCTGAGGGAGCGCGGACTTGCAGTCCGCAGCAGTTCGTCGGAGGAAACGAGGCTGATATGGCCATGACGAGTCGTGAGTTGTAACGACGTGCTGCGGATTGAAAATCCGCGCTCCATCGCTCTGAGGGAGCGCGGACTTGCAGTCCGCAGCAGGTCGTCGGAGAAAACGAAGCCGATATGGCCATGCCGAGTCGTGAGGCGTGGCGACGTGCTGCGGATTGAAAATCCGCGCTCCAGCCGATCACCGAATGACTTGACCATGCGGTGCCTTGACCGTTGACTGCCGACCTTGCACTCAGAAATCAAGACCCTCCAGCTCAACGAGCCCTTCCGCATCGCCCACGGCACTTCGGCCACACGGCAGGTGCTGCGGATCTCAGACGGCACCCACGTCACCGAGGCGCCCTTCGTGCCGTATTACGGCGAAGATCCGGCGCAGACCCTCGCCATGCTAAACCAGGCCGTGCTGCCGGAAAAACTGCCGCGCACCGCCGCTCTAGCGCTCAATCTTCTCCGCCACGACCTCATCGGCCACGCCACCGGCCAGAAGCTCTCGGCGCATGCGCTGACCAAACTGGGGCCGTCGGACCGCGCCGCGCCGCCCGGTTGCCGCTCCTTCAGCATTCCCGACGACCTCGATGTCTTCGCCGACAAAGTGCGCGACATCTCGCAGCAGTTCCGCGTTCTCAAACTCAAGCTCGGCTCTGGCGATCTCGGCCTCGACCTCGCCGCAGTCTCCGTCGCCCGTTACGCCGCGCCTGAGGCCGCGCTCATCCTCGACGTGAACGGCGGCTGGGGCATGCACGAGGCCGCGCTCATGATCGAAAAGCTGGCCCACTACTCCCCTGCCCTCATTGAGCAGCCGATTCATCATCGCCATGGCATCGAGGCCTGGGAGGAGCTCCGCGCCAGCATCCCCGGCAACTCGCCGCCGCTCTTTGCCGACGAAAGCGTGCAAACCACTGCCGATGTGGCAGCCCTCGCGCCCTTCATCGACGGCGTGAACCTCAAGCTGCTCAAATGCGGCAGCTTCGACGCCGCCGTGGCCATGATCGCCACCGCGCGTGAGCACAGCCTGCAAATCCTGCTCGGCTGCATGATCGAGACCAGCCTCGGCACCACCGCCGCCGCCCACCTCGCCCCCTGGGCCGACTGGATCGACCTCGACGGCCATTTCTACCTCGCCAACGACGACTTCACCGGCATCCAGTATGATGAAACCGGCCAACTCCTCATGCCAGACCGCCCCGGCATCGGAGCCATCCCCCGATGAATACATCTCTTCTCCAAGCCGCCGCCGAACGCCATCTCCCCGCCGCACTTGACCTGCTGCGCCGTCTCGTCGCCATCAATAGCTTCACCGCCAACGCCGCCGGAGTCGATCCCGTGGCACGCTTGACCGCCGAGGCCTTCACGC
>JAJTDU010000117.1 GCA_021298725.1 Verrucomicrobiaceae bacterium
TGCTGAAGAACGGGAAATCCTTCTCGACAAAATCACCGCACGGCGAGGGCGTAGCGGGTGCGTCGGCCTTTTGAGCGACGAGTGAGGTGGAGAGGACAAGGAACGCCAGAAGCGCACGAAATTTCATGACGGGACAGAACAGACGCGAGGGGTGTGATCTGTCAAGGAGCGCGGATTTGCAATCTGCAGCAGCCACGCAGATAGAATCAGCCGACGAGAATGACTGAAGCGTTTTTTTCTTTGGCGGAGTGCTGCGGATTAAAAATCCGCGCTCCATTAAACGGCCACGCAATGCACCTTGCTGATGCCGCTGATTTTTTCCAACTCGGCGATGACTTCAGCGCCGGGGGTGGAATCGAGCGTGAGCAGCGTCAGCGCCTTGCCGGTCTCTTTGTCGCGGCTGAGGCTCATGTCGGCGATGTTGACCTGATTTTTGCCGAGCGTGGCGCTGTAGGCGGCGATCATGCCAGGGCGGTCGATGTTTTCGATGAAGAGCAGCGTGCCTTCAGGGCGGGCCTCAATGCGGTGGCCATTGACTTTGACGATGCGTGGCTCGTTGCCAAAGAAGGTGCCGGCGATGCTGGCGGACTCGCCGCTGTCGTTCTTGGCGACGACTTCGATGAGGTCGTTGAACTCGCTGGCTTCGGTGAGGCGGCTTTCGGTGAAACGGAGGCCGAGGTTTTCGGCGACGCCGTTGGCATTGATGTAATTGACCTGCTCAGCGCCGACGGCGCGTTCAAGGAAGCCTTTCAGGACGGCACGGGAGATGAGCGTGGTATCGCCGCTGCCGACTTTGCCGCTGTAGTTGATGCGCACGACGTTGGAGCGTGTGGGAGCGAACTGGGTGACCAAGCGGCCGAGAAGTTCGCCGAACTTGAGGAAGGGGCCGATCTCGGCCAGCACCTTCGGATCGACGTTCGGCATGTTCACTGCGTTGACGACGGTGCCTTGCAGCAGGTGGGCCTTGATGACTTCGGCGATCTCAATGCCGACGTTTTCCTGCGCTTCCTCAGTGGAGGCACCGAGATGCGGGGTGAAGACGGTGTTTGGAGCGCTGAGCAGCGGGTAATCGGCGGGTGGTGGCTCGACTTCAAACACGTCGAGTGCAGCACCGGCGATGGTTCCGTCGGTGAGGGCCTGGGCGAGTGCGTTGTCGTCGATGAGGCCGCCACGGGCGCAGTTGATGATGCGGCAGCTCGGCTTCAGCGTGGCGAGGCGTTTCGCGTTGATCATGTGCTTCGTCTCAGGCGTCAGCGGCATGTGCATCGTGATGTAATCGGCCTGCACGATGGCGGCGTCGAGATCCTCGCAGAGTGTGACACCGAGGCTTTCGGCGCGGTTTTTGCTCAAATACGGGTCATAGGCCACGACGCTCATGCCGAAGGCCTGCGCGCGCTTGGCGAACTCCGCGCCGATGCGGCCCATGCCGAGCACGACGAGGGTTTTGCCATAGACTTCGGTGCCCTGGAAGCTTTTGCGGTCCCACTTGCCACTGACGATGGTGGCGTGTGCCTGCGGGGTCTTACGGGACAGTGCCATCATCAAAGTGAAGGCCTGCTCGGCAGTGGAGATCGTGTTGCCGCCAGGTGTGTTCATCACCACGACGCCGCGCTTGCTGGCCACGGGCACGTCGATGTTGTCCACGCCGACACCGGCGCGGCCGATGACTTTGAGGTTCGGCGCCGCTTCGAGCACCTTGGCGGTCACTTTGGCACCGCTGCGCACAATGATGGCATGTGCGTCACGGGAGGCCTCGATCATCTTGTCCTCGGCTTTGAGGTCCATGTTCACCGTGACGGAAAAAGACGGCTCCGCTTTGAGCAGGTCGATGCCTTTGCTCGAAATGGGGTCGTTGTTGCCGGCGATGAGGATGTTAAACTTCCACGCTCAACTACCAATGCGTGCTGGACAGATCCACTGGCGCGCTTCGAGGCCGAAGAGCCAGTCGTGGCCGAATTCGAAGTCGAACCGGCAGCCGAAACTGACACCCGCCCCGCGACGGGGGCAGCGAAGGCAGATGCTCTCCCATCGCGACCGAAGAGGCGGAATTATCCCTTCCCTACCCTGCTTCTCTGCCCGATCGTGGCCAAACTTTAGGAAGGCCGACCAGTCCCGGCAATTTTCACCCCACACACGCGTTTTACTCGCCCGCATGAAATTCACCCTTGCCCTCGTCACTCTTTTTACCGCCTCCGCTTTTGCCGCCAATGACTGGTCACGCTTCCGTGGCCCGAACGGCAGCGGTGTCGTCGAAACCACCGGCTTGCCCTCCATCGTAGATGAGAGCACCACGCTGTGGAAAGCGCCCTTGGGCAAAGGCTGGTCCTCGCCGGTGCTGTGGGGGGAAATGGTCATCGTCACCGCCGAAACCGCCGCCAACAAGCGTGCGGTGCTGGCGCTTTCGGCCAAGGACGGCAAGGAACTGTGGCGGCATGAGGAGGACTTCGTCCCGCACAACCTCCACAAGACCTACAACTCCTTTGCCAGCAGTTCGCCGTTTGTGGATGCGGAGCGGATTTACGTCAACTGGAGCAGCGGCCCGAACATCCAAGCCCTCGCCCTCGACCACAGCGGCAAAGTCGTCTGGCGCAACGACCAGGTGGTCGGCTACATCCACGAGCATGGCACTGGCGTGTCCGCTCTCGTTGTGGATGGCATCATGATCGTGCGCAGTGAGTTCGACACGGAAAAAAATGGCAAGGATCTCACCACCGCGCCCGAGCAGCGGGAGTGGAAGAACGCCATCATCGGTCTCGACGCCAAAACCGGCAAACAGGTGTGGAAGCACGAGATGCCGAACTGCCTGAACACCTTCTCCACACCCGTGGTGCATGAGTTGAAGAACGGCAGCAAGGAAATCATCTGCGCCAACACCACCAGCGGCGTCATGGGCCTCGACCTCAAGACCGGCCAGCTCAACTGGCAGCACAACCCTGGCTACAGCCAGCGCAGCCTCGGCTCCGGCGTGCTGAGCGACGAGTTCTACTTCTGCACCTTCGGCACCGGCGGCGGAGTGAAGGAAATCGCCGCGCTCGATTTGAAAAGCGGCAAACCTGCGCCAGTGACCTTCGACATCCCCAAAGGCCTGCCCTATGTGCCTTCGCCCCTCGTGATCGGTGAGCACATGTATCTTCTCGGCGACGGCGGCATCCTGCGCTGCGTTGAGTTCAAGACTGGCAAGGTGCTCTACGAAGAGCGCGTCGAAGGCACCGCCGGCAGCGCGAAGTTCTTCAGCAGCCCGGTGGCCGCCGATGGCAAAATCTTCTGCGCCAGCCAGCAGGGCGACCTCATCGTCATCAAAGCCGGGCCGAAGTTCGAAAAACTCGCCGCCAGCAAGCTCGACGGCCCTGTGAACTCCGTTCCCGCCATCGGCGACAAGCGGATTTACGTCCGCACCGCGAACTCGCTCTACAGCATCGGTGCCAAAGGGCAGCCGGTGCCGTGAGTTTCGCCGAATGAACCGGCTAAATCCATTTCCAGGCATGAATCCAACGCGGCGGGCTTGAAGTAGCCGCAGAATCATCCATCCCACTCATGCCAGCCATGAGGAAAATCTCCTTTGCCAAAGCGGGGGTGGGGGGTATGTCTGCCGCCCCAAATTATGAGCAAAAAAAGTGACTTCGGATTGATCGGCCTCGCAGTGATGGGCCAAAACCTCGTTCTCAACGTCGAAAGCCGCGGCTTCCAGGTGAGCGTCTTCAACCGCACCACCAGCGTGACGGATGAATTCCTCGCCAAACACCCCGGCAAAGCCCTCGTCGGAGCCCACACCCTGGAAGACTTCGTCCAGAGCCTGGCCACCCCGCGCAAAATCCACATCATGGTGAAATCCACCGCCGTGAAGGACACCGACCGCGATGCCGTGGACGCCGTCATCGAGCAATTGATCCCCCTCCTCGATAAGGACGATATCGTCATCGACGGCGGCAACAGTTTCTACCAGACCACCGAGCGTCGCGACGCCTACCTCGCCGACAAAGGCCTCCGCTTCATCGGCGCAGGCGTCTCCGGCGGTGAAGAAGGTGCCCGCAAAGGCCCCAGCATCATGCCCGGCGGCCCGGCTTCCACTTGGGAAGTCATGAAGCCTATCTTTGAATCCATCGCCGCGAAGGTCGATGGCGAGCCCTGCGTCATCCACATCGGCCCCGGCGGAGCCGGTCACTACGTGAAGATGATCCACAACGGCATCGAATACGGCGACATGCAGCTCATCTGCGAAGCCTACAACATCTTCAAGCACGCCGGCTTCACCACCGACGAGATGGCTGCCATCTTCAACGAGTGGAACGAAGGGGACCTCCTCAGCTACCTCATCCAGATTTCCGGCAAGGCTTTGGAGCAAAAAGACCCAGAAACCGGCAAGCCCGTCGTCGAACTCATCGTCGATAAAGCCGGCCAGAAAGGCACCGGCCAGTGGACCCTGCTCAACGCCGCCGAAAACGCCGTCGTCATCAGCACCATCAACGCCGCCGTCGAGGCCCGCATCCTCTCCAGCCAGAAGAAGCAACGCGTCGCCGCCAGCACCCAGCTCACCGGCCCGACCGTCAACATCACCACCGACAAGAAGGAACTGGTCAAAAAAGTCCACGACGCCCTCTACGCCTCCAAGATCATCAGCTACGCCCAGGGTCTTGACCTCATCCAGACCATGGGTGCCAAGAAGGACTGGAAGCTCGACCTCGGCCGCATCGCCGCCATCTGGCGTGGCGGTTGCATCATCCGCGCCCGCTTCCTCAATCGCATCACCGACGCCTACCGCACCAACGCCGATCTGGCCAACCTCATGCTCGATCCGTTCTTCAAAGACGTGCTCAGCAAGACCCAGCAAAATTGGCGTGAAGTCGTCAGCATCGCCACCCTCAACGGCATCCCGGTTCCTGCGTTCAGCGCCTCCCTCGGTTACTACGACAGCTACCGCGCCGAGCGCCTCCCCGCCAACCTCCTCCAAGCCCAGCGCGACTTCTTCGGTGCCCACACTTACGAGCGCACCGACAAACCCGAAGGCCAGATGTTCCACACGGAATGGCCGGAAGTGATTGGATAAAGTGACCCTCTTGTTTCGCGAACCGCCCCAAGGGAGATGGCCATTGAAAGGCTGCCCGAGGAGTGGAAGCGACAGCCAATGAGTCAAACGCGTGCGAAAGGCGGCTGGAACTCCCAGCCGCCTTTTTTTATGCGAAGGCGCTGGGAGAGACCGGACCCGCCTCGCGATAGAAAAGGCCAAATAGCGACAGAACTTTGCCGCCTCCAGTTGGCAGCGAATTCAGGACACTTGGAGTCTCCAGTCGCAATAACAGCGGAATGAAGCTTCATTTTCTCAGATCGGCGGATGGGTGCCTGAGGGGCATTGGGTTTCCTTCCGGTTCATGATCCGCGGGAGTGCCAGGCGGCCATTGTGTGAAGCGGAGTGGATCGCGAGGTTGGTTTCACATCCATCGAATGGTTCACGCACCCCTCTTCGATGATTCACAAGCAACTTTTCACCCTCAGCATCGTTCGAGACGTTGCCCATGCGCATCGCCTCAGAATCCATCATCGACCTACTCTTGGAAGACATCACTCCCAGACCGGAACACGATGTTCTTCAACATAGGCGGAGGTTCATAGAATGTGAATTTGCTGCCTGAATTCTTCTGAATACCCTCAAACCATGATCCATGACGTCATTCAGGCGGCCACAAACGACGCCGCAATCGCCTGTGATCCAGGCCGTGCTACCGCGCTGCATTCGAACCGCTTGCCAGGGTGCCGCATTCTGGAGAATGAGCCTACAACGCGCCTCATAGGCTCATTCACCCAAACAAGAAAGAGCTTGGCCTCACTCAAACCTCATTCGTCACTCTGATTTCGTCAGTCGTCCTCTCCTCCATGCCCGCCTTCGCCTACACCGCCCTCACTGCCACCGGACAGACCGTCTCCGGCTCCGTCACCGTTGGATCGCGGGCAGAGGCGTTTCGGAAGATCGAGGCGCAGGCGCTCACGCCGGTGAAGGTCACGCAGGAGGAGAAATCGGCCGCGGCGCAGGCCCGAGCGGACGCGGCTGAAGGGCCGGTGAAACTGAAGCGGGCACAGTTGATCCTGTTCACGGAGGAAGTGGCAGATCTGCTCGATGGCGGCCTACAAATCGACCAGGCGTTCCGCGTGATGCAGGAGCGGCAGGAGGCCGACGTGATGCGGCGTGTTGCCACCACCATGCGCAACGAGTTGCGCGAGGGCTCCACGGTGGCGAAGGCACTGAGGAAGGCCTCCCCGAGTTTTGATGAATTGTACTGCAACCTAGCTGCCGCAGGCGAGGTCAGCGGCTCTTTGCCGAGCATTTTGCGGCGTCTGGCCACAAATCTGAACGTCATGGCTGAGCTTCAGGCCAAGGTGACCTCGGCCATGATCTACCCGGCCTTCCTCATCGGCGCGTGTGTGGTGCTCATGGTCGTGTTCATGACGTTCATGGTGCCGCAGATCATGGATTTGATGGGAAAAAACGGTCAGCAGCTCCCGGCGGCCACGCAGTTGCTCATCAGCTTCAACAACTTCATGGGCCAGTGGTGGTGGGTGATCCTCATCGCCATCACCGCCGTCTTTCTCACCTTTCGCGGCTACATTTCCAGCCCGAAGGGCCGCCTGTGGTGGGATGAGACGCGGCTGAAGCTGCCGCTCTTCGGGCCGATCATGAGCATGCGCTTTTACGCGCAGTTCGCGCACTCGCTGGGCAATCTGATCACCAACGGTGTGCCGCTGCTCAACAGCATCCGCCTCGTGTCAAAGATCTCGGCCAATGTGTTCATACAAAACCTCCTGGCGAAGGTCACTGCCCAAGTTTCCGAAGGGGCGCCGCTTTCCACGGCTCTGCGCAAGGTCGGCAGCTTCCCGCTGCTGCTGGCGGACATGATCGCCGTGGGCGAGCAGACCGGTCAGCTCGGCAAGTCGATGGAAAAGTGCGCCGCTCGCTACGATAAGGAACTCGACAAGCGCATCAAACGCATGACCGCCATGATCACGCCAGTCATCCTCATCATCATGGCTGTCATGGTCGGCACCGTGGCCTATTCCATCGTCGCCGCCATCGCCCAAAGCGTCACTGGCATCCGCGGCTGAGGCTGCGAAACCCTGGCTATTTCCTCCTGTTCAACACGTTCAAATTCTTGTTCAATCTCTCCTCCATGAAACACCGCACACCCCAAGCCCGCACCCGCCGCACCGCCGCCTTCACGCTCATCGAGATCGTGATCACCCTGACCATCATCGCCATCCTGGCCTCCGGCTCGATTTACCTACTCAAAGGCCAGATCGACTCCGCCAAAGACACGCGTGTGGGCAGCGACCTTCAGGCCATCGGCATCGCCCTTCAGAGCTACGAATCCCGCGCCCTGCGCAAGCCGACGACCGAACAGGGATTGAAGGCGCTGGTGGAAAAACCCACCATTGAGCCGATTCCTGAAAATCACCGCCCCTTCATGAAGGAAGTGCCGAAAGACCCCTGGGGCCAGGAATACAAGTACCGCATCCCCGCCCAGAAGTCGAAAGACGACTACGATGTGTGGTCCGTGGGCGCTGACGGCCAGGACGGCACGGAGGATGACATCGGCAACTGGAAGCCGGGCGCGGTGGCGAAGTAATGACGACTGACGATTCTCCCAATGACGAATGAAGCCCCAATGACGAATGATGAAGCCTGCGATGCGCCCTGCATTCGCACTTCATCCTTCAGTCGTCATTCGGCCATCAGAATTCGTCAGCCACGCGGTTTCACGCTGATCGAGATCATCATCGCCCTGACCATCGTCGCCGTGCTGGCGGCGGCGGCGGTGCCGATGCTGAAGGGATTTCAGGATGAACGCGTGGCCAGAGAACCCGTCGCCAAGCTGGTGCAAATGGCGCGTGAGGTGCGCATGCGGGCGATGACGGAGAAGCGGCCGTATCAGGTAGCGTTTCACAGCAAGGGATTCACCGCCTCACGTTACTTCAATCCTTACCTGCAACTCGCCGAGCTGGAGGAATTCATCGCCACGGCAGAGAATCCACCTGCGGAGGAGAAACCGTTCGAAACAACCGACCTCGACAACGGAGGCAAGCTCACCAAAACCACGGACCTACCACTGGCCCCGCCTGCGCCGAAGTACGACGAACACTGGACCGAAAAATACGAGATGCCCGAGGACATGCAGTATGCCATTCAGTTCTGGTATGACACGGAACCCATGTTTCTCGAAGGTGATCTGGTGAAGCTGTGGGTGTTTCAGCCCAGCGGCATCTGCCAGCCACTTAAAGTCCACATCCAGCGCGAGTCCGCGACGTTTGATGTCGAATTCGCAGCCCTCACGGCGGACATCGTGAAAGAGAGCGTCGATATGCGATGAAAACTGATGCGAAGGGCCAAGGGCAAAGGATCAAGGGCCAGAGCATGCCCCCTCAGGAAGCTTGGGGGAACAAGCATGCTTCTTTGCCCATTTACGCCCTACGCCCTAAGCCCTACGCGGCTCGCAGAGCCTACATCTTGTTTGAGCTCGTGCTCGCACTGGGGATTTTCGCCATCGCGGTGCTGGGACTGGCAAAATCGCTCAACCAAGCGCTGGAGACGGCGAATTTGTTGAAGCGAGACCAGATCATCCGCATCGGCATGCGCAATTTTTTGGAGGAGATCCGGCGCAAGCCGCTGACGGACATGAGCACCTCCATGATGGACACGACCTACGGCGTCACCTACACCAGCGTCACGGAGCCGGTGACGCTGCGCACCACGAGCGGCACCAATCTGACGGACATTTACAATCTGACCATCAAGGCCACGTCGAGTTTCAACGAAGTACCGGAGGAAGCCACCCTGAGCGTTTATGTTTACAAGCCTGCCCAGCGATAACCCAAGCGCAGGGCGCCGGGCTTTCACCCTGATCGAAGTCGTGATCGGCATCACGCTGCTCTCAATGATCACGGCCACGCTATTCGCGATCATCCGCGGCTCGATGCGCGGCGCCTCGGAGATCGAGCAACTGCAACGAGAGAGCGACTCGGTGAACCGATTCATTGAGCTCAACCGCAAAGCCTTCTCCTCGCTGCCTGCCACGGCCACTTTGAGCCTGAAACTGGTGCAAAACACCGAGCCGATCATCCAAGAGCTGACCGTGGCTGGTTCCCCCGATTGTTTTCCCTTCGGGATGAACCCCATCACCCTGAAAGACACGATTCTCAGACTGAGACCGCATCCTGACGGTCTCGTGGACGACAACAACATGCCCCTGCACTACCTGTCCATCTCGCGCGAGGACTTGATCCCGCAGACGGATGACCAGCAGACTGGTATCCGGCAGGAAACGACCGGCTTGTATGCGCCCGATGAGGAAGGGCGCTACTGGATGCCGCTGCTGCCAGACGTGGTGTCCTTCAAGTGGCGGTTTTACGTCGAGAAAGAGCAGACGTGGTATGAAGAATGGAGCAAATCTGCATGGCCAGACCTGATCGAAGGTCTGCTCGTGCTCAAAAACCGCACGCAGCCGATCCGCATGGTTTACACGGCTCCCGTGATCGAACTCTCACCTGGCAGGACGCCGAGTGCTTCGTCTTCCACCAGTAGCAGCACCTCAACCGCCACGCAGCCAACTGGGGGTGGTGGCGGAGGAGGCCGTGGTGGTGATGGAGGCGGGCGTGGTGGGCAAGGAGGCACCCCACCCCAAGCCCAGGGAGGAGGCAGCACCACGCAGGAAGCGCGGCTCGGCCCTCATGCTCATGATCTGGGCTGTGCTGCTCATGTCCATCACCGTCATGGGAGTGGTGGAATATGTCCGCTCCAGCGCGGAGGAGGCCAAACTGGCGGCCTATGAGTTTCGCGCCCTGCATCTGGCGGAAAGTGGCCTCGCAGTAGGAATGCACCCAAACACACGACGCGGCGATCTGGTGCTGAAGCAGAAAATCGGTCCAGAAAGCGGCTTCGATGTGGTGATCAATTACGAGGGGGCACGCATCCCGATCAATTACGCCACCGATGAGCGCCTGCGTGAGGCGATCTACAATCTGCTCATCTACTGGCAACTCAACGCCGACGAGGCAGCCACCGCCGCAGATTCACTGGCCGACTGGATCGACAACGACAGCTCCCCACGCGCCAATGGTGCCGAGGCCGATTATTACCAGCAACTCGGCATCTACGACGCGCCGCGAAACCAGGGCTTCGTGCGTGTGGATGAAATGCTGCTCGTGCGCGGCATGGAGGCCGTGGACC
>JAJTDU010000118.1 GCA_021298725.1 Verrucomicrobiaceae bacterium
TGGGCGCAGCAATATGATCGCGAAATGCATCCTGCCTGGGCGCGCAAGTTTGAGCCGCCATCCGTCACCGCCTACGAAAGCATCGGAGCCATGGAGACGCTGCACCAGCTCTGGGTGCTCACCGGCGATGAGCAATACCTAGCACCCATCCAGCCCGCGCTTGCCTGGTTCGAGCGCTCGAAGCTGCCAGATGGCAAACATGCCCGCTTTTACGAACTGAAGACGAACAAGCCACTCTTCTTCGTCAAAGATACCTACGAGCTGACTTACGATGGCAGCAACATTCCCACGCATTACTCCTTTACCGACGAGGTGCAGGATAACATCGACGATCTCAAAAAGAAGCTCGCGCAAAGCCGTGAAGACTTGCAGCGCAAGCTCCAGGGGCCAGCCACTCCCAAAGAGTGGAAAAGCCGCGCCAAGGGTGTCATCGCCAAAGTGCAGAAAGCCCTCAGCGCCCTCGACAGCGAAGGTCGCTGGCTCAAGGACGACCAGATCGACGCTGCGGAATTCTCCAAACACCTGACGGCGATGGCCTATTACATTGAGGCGGCCACGAACAGCGTGAAACCCTGAACGGGACGATGAAAAAATCCCACTGGAGGTCATCTTTGAAGGGCCGGTGTCGATTTGTGCTAGCCGTCGGATGCGTAGCGGTTCATGATCAGCTTTTATGGCTGAAGAACCTACTCCCGATGAGACTCCTTCGTTTGATGTGCCTAGCATTGATGAAATGTCTGCTTACCTGCCGCAGTTCAAGTTTGAAAAGCTAGCGGCCTGCGGTGGCATGGGCGCAGTGTACAAAGTTTGGCAGGAAAGCTTGGCCCGCTGGGTGGCCGTGAAAATCCTGCCGCCGAAGTTCAGCGCGGAGCAGGGATTCGCCGACCGTTTCAAAACCGAGGCACGGGCGATGGCGAAGCTCAATCACACGAACATCGTGGGCGTGTACGACTTTGGCATCACACCTGCCGGCCATCTGTTTCTGGTGATGGAGTGGATCGAGGGACGCTCGCTCCACGATCTGATCCACAAGACCAACCTGACGCTGCGCAAGGCAACGAACTTAGCCATGCAGCTCTGCGAGGCGCTGAGCTTTGCGCACGAGCACGGCATCATCCACCGCGACATCAAGCCGGGTAACATCATGGTCAACGACGCGGATCATGTGAAGGTGGCTGACTTCGGGCTGGCGCGACCGGTTTCCAATGAGGCGGAGGAGGACAATCCGATGGGCACACCAGACTACGCCGCACCTGAGATTCGTGGCGGTAGTGTGATCGACCACCGAGTGGACATTTTCGCGGTCGGAGTGGTGCTGTACGAGATGCTGGCGGGCCGCGTGCCGGAGGAGCCACGGCGTCCCGTCACGTTGTTTGCCAAAGTTTCGTCGCGCTGGGATGAGATCATCGCTCGGGCCATTCATCCCGATCCCGAGAGGCGCTACCAGGACGCAGGTGAATTTCGTGCACACATCAATGTGGCGATGAAACAGGAAACCGGCGTGGCGCTGCCTGAGGCGGACGATCACAAGCCCCAAAGGCCGTCCTCGAAGCCCACGGCACCGCTTAGGTCTCAACCGCAGCAACTGGGACTGACGCTGGGCATTGTGGGACTGGTGGTGGTAGCGTTGCTCGCACTGATTTTTTGGCCCTCACCACGAAAGACTGCCGCCATGGCTTCTGAAGTTGCGGAGGCCACGCCAGAAGAGATCCAACAGGTCATTTCGACGCTGGCGACTTCTGACCCGGAGCTGACGCGTCTTTTGAACTCGTTTTCAGAAGATTGGGCCGCCAGCGGAGCCGGGCAAAATCCGGCCCTTGCTGAAAAGCTGCGCGGCGCACTGAACTCGGCGCTGCAGTCGAAAACGAAGGACCGCAGGGAGGCGGCCAGACGTGCTGAGATCGTAACGGCGGAACTGGCCAAGCTAAAAGGCGTAGCGCCTTCCCTGAAGGCGCTGATGCAGGCTGCTGAATCGTCTTTTTGACCCGCTCCGAATCACCGGAAGCTCTTCGCGAAGTCGTCGGAAGTCGCCTTGGCGACGACCTTCGTCTTCTGGAAGGTCGAAGCCTCGCCTTTTTCGATCAAAATGCGCTCGTAGTCGGCGGAGGACATCGGCAGGGTGATCGTGGCGTCTTGCCAAGTAGAAAGGAGGATGGCGTTGGCGAGTTCGACGCTGCAAATCCCTTCGGAAGCGGGAGAAAGGAGCTTTTCGTCCTTCAGGATCGCGTTGGTGAAGTTTTGCAGGATCTCAACGTGCTGGCCACCGGTTTGATCGACCGGGATGTCCATGTGCCAGCTTTCCGGCATGGCAAAGGCGGCCTCCGCTTCCATGCAGAACTTACTCATCGGCTGGCGGTTGCGCTGGAAGTGGATGCGAGTGCCGTCGGTGACGGTCAGGCGGCCTTGCTCGGCGGAAATTTCGAGCTTGTTGATGCCCGGTGCTTCGCCCGTGCTGGTGACGAAGGTGGCCGTAGTGCCGTTGTCATACTGCATGACGGCAGTCACATCGTCCTCGACTTCGATCTCATGGAAGCGGCCAAACTGGCAGAAGCCGCGCACTTTTTGCGGCATGCCGAAGAGCCATTGGAAGAGGTCCAGATTGTGCGGGCATTGATTCATGAGCACGCCGCCGCCCTCGCCCTTCCAGGTGCCGCGCCAGCCGCCAGTGGCGTAGTAGTAGTTCGTGCGGAACCAATTGGTGACCTCCCAGTGAACGCGACGCACGGCGCCGAGTTCACCGCTTTCGATGAGCTCCTTCACCTTCTTGAAGCAGGCGTTCGTCCGCATGTTGAACATGGCGGCGAAGATCTTGGTTTTGTCCGTGTGCGCGGCGATCAAGCGCTCGCAATCGGCTTTGTGGACGGAGATAGGCTTCTCCACCAGCACATGGAGTCCAGCTTTGAGGGCCTCAATGCCGATGGTCGTGTGGCTGAAATGCGGCGTGCAGATGAGGATCGCGTCGAGGTGACCGCTGCGGATCATCAAGTTCACATCGGTGAAGGCTTTCTCGCCCTCAATCAAGTTCGGCAGGGTGCCGACGCTCTCGCACAGCGCAGTGACGCGCAGTCCTGGCACCTTGCCTGCGCGGATGTTCGCCAAGTGTGCCTTACCCATGTTTCCAAGCCCAACGATTCCAAGTCTGACGGTTTCCATGGCGCGAGCCTAGCGGGGCAAACAAAGTGGTCAAGCGACTCAACAGTTGCACCATGGCTCTCAAGGGACACTTTTGCTCATGCGACCGCCGGACAGCCTCCGAACCTGGATCATCCTTGCCACAGGATGGCTTTCGGCGCTGTCCGCACTCCCGCTTATGGCGCAAGACCTCCGCATCGGCATCATCGGCCTCGACACCTCGCACTCGGAGCAGTTCACTCTGCGGCTAAACGATCCCGCGAACCCCAACCACATTCCCGGCGCACGAGTCGTCGTGGCCTTTCCCGGCGGCAGTCCTGACATTGAGGAAAGCAAGTCGCGAGTGGACGGCTTTACGGCCACGGTGCGGGATAAGTTTGGCGTGCGGATCGTCAATAGCGTGGCAGAAGCCTGCAAAGACGTGGATGCGATCCTGCTCCTCAGTCTGGATGGCCGCCCTCGGCTGGAGCAGATGAAACAAATCCTCACTGCCGGCAAGCCGGTGTTCATGGACAAGCCGGTCGCTGCCTCGCTTAAAGACGCCGTGGAAATTTACCAACTCGCCGCCACCGCACAGGTGCCGGTTTTCAGCGCTTCCGCCGTGCGCTGGTATCCCGGCGTGCTCGAAGTCGCCAACGCGGAGAAAACTCCGGCCCGCGGTGCCATCTGCTACGGCCCCGCGCATGTTCTGCCGCATCATCCCGATTTGTATTTCTACGGCATCCATCCCACCGAGGCGCTTTTCACCGTCATGGGAGGCGGATGCCTTTCTGTGACGCGCACCACAGCGCCCTCGGCCTCGGTCGTCACCGGCTTGTGGTCCGGTAGCCGCACTGGCACGCTGCATGCCATTCACGAAGGAGCGAAAGCCTACAAGCTCGTGCGTTTCGGCGATGCGCAGGTCTTCGAGCAGAAGTCCGAGGGGGACTACACCCCGATGCTGCGGGAGATCATCAAGTTTTTCCAGACCAAGCAGGTGCCTGTCTCAGCGAAGCAGACGCTTGAAATCTACGCCTTTATGGAAGCTGCCGAAGAGAGCAAACGCCGCGACGGCAAGTCCATCACCCTGCGTGAAGTCATGGTCAAAGCTGGAGCTCCTGCAGCTTGGCTGCCCGAGGATGGCAAAGCCAAACCTGAGCCGCCGAAATCCGTTCCCAAGGGACTGCCGCAGCCGGGCGGGTCGTAAGCGGTGAGGGATTTTCACAGACTTTACTTTTCAGGGGGTGGAGACATGATCCTGGGCATGAACTCGCCCCTGCTGGATGCACTGCTGGATGCTCCTGAACTGCCCGAATTGATCGAGCAGGCCCAGCGCGCCTTTGCCCGTGAGCAAAAGCTGCGGCAGAAGTTTTACGCGGACATCACGCCGGAGCACAAATGGGAGTTCATCCAGGGCGAGGTCATCATGCATTCGCCCGCGCTGAACCGGCATCTCACAGCCAGCCAGCGGACTTACGATTTGCTCAGCGCGTATGCACGCGTGCAACAGCTCGGCCTCGTCCGGCATGAGAAGGCCATGACCAGCTTTCCACGCAACGACTACGAGCCGGACGTGATTTTTTTCGGTCCGGCCAAGGCCGCGATCATCGACCCTGACACGCTCAAATTTCCCATCCCCGATCTGATCGTTGAGGTGCTGTCGCCGTCCACTTTGAAGCGTGATCGCGGCATCAAGTTCAAGGACTATGCCCTGCATGGCGTAGCAGAGTATTGGATCATCGAACCCGTGGCGGAGACGGTGGAAGTGCACCGGCTGGCTGGCAACATCTATCCTGCGGTGGCGGCGCAGAGCGATGGTGTGCTGAGCAGTGATGTTGTGCCGGGCTTTGAGATTCCCGTGCGGGCGATCTTTGATGAGGTGGAGAATATGACGGCACTGCGGACAATCTTGAGCGCGGTGTAGGAGATGACTGCCGCAGCCGGGCGGGTCGTGACTCACTCCGCGTTCTGCACCTGCTCGCGGATTTTTTCCAGCTCGGTTTTGGCGGTGACGACGTGGTGAGCGATCTCGGCGTTGTTGCACTTTGATCCCATGGTGTTGAACTCACGAAAAAACTCCTGCAGCAGGAAATCGAGGCTGCGTCCAGCGGGCGCGTCGGCATCAAGGTAGGCGCGGAACTGCTTCACATGGCTGGCGGCGCGAGTGAGTTCCTCGGAGATGTCGGTGCGGTCGGCAAAAAGGGCGATTTCTTTGATCAGGCGCTCGTCATCGAGTGGGAGTGGCAGCCCGGCGTCCTCCAGACGCTGGCGCAGCAGCTTGCGCTGATGTTCTGGCACGGTGGCGGCTTTGACGCGGATTGACTCCAGCAGGGATTCGATCAAGCGCAGTCGGGATTCGATGTCCGCGCGCAAACTTGCCCCTTCCGCTGCCCGCATGGCATTCAACTGCTTCAAAGCGGCGGTCAGCGCCTCTTGCACGGGCGGCCATGCGTCCTCCGTGGCGATTTCTGTCTGCGCCTGGGTCACCACGCCGGGCATGCGGGTGATGTCTGTCAGCGAAATTTCCGGCGGGATGTCGAGCTTCAGCGCCAGCGTGTGCATGGCGTGAAAATAGTGCGCGGCCAGCGCGTGATCGATGCGCACGGCGTCAGCCTGAGCGCTCGCAGCCTCCCGGCGCACAGCGACGTTGATGCGGCCGCGTGAAACGGCCGTTGCGACTTCGGTGCGAACCGCATTTTCCAGCTCGGCCAGCTCACGCGGCAGATTCACTGCCACTTCGAGCTGCTTGCGGTTCACGGAGCCGCATTCCACGCTCCAGGTCACGCCTTCCCCCCGCGCCTCGCCCCGCCCGAATCCTGTCATGCTTTTCATAGCCCTCTCATTGGAGCGAAATTCGGTCGTGGTAAAGTCTGGGATGAGCGGGCCGCAGATTCACCGAGATTCCGATTTGCATCCCCCCGCGTGCTCCCTACTCTCGCGCCCCCATGGCAAAAGCAGCACTCGGAAAAGGACTCGGAGCCCTCATTTCGGCACCCAATGCGGTGTCCGGAGTCTTGCGCCTGCCGCCGCTCGCCCAGCCTGCTCCAGGAGACGTGGTGAACCGCGTCACGCTGGACCAAATCGTTCCCAGCCCACTTCAGCCGCGCACGGAATTCCAGACGGAGCAGCTCACCGAGCTGATGGAGTCCATCCGTGAGCACGGCATCATTCAGCCTCTGATCGTGCGCCGGGTGAACGGCAAGCTCGAACTCATCGCCGGGGAGCGGCGTTTCCGTGCCTCGCGCGAGCTGGGCCTCAAGGAAGTCCCTGTCATCGTCCGCGAGGCTTCCGATAAGGATGTGCTGGAAATGGCGCTGATCGAAAATCTTCAGCGCGAGGGGTTAAACCCGATTGAGGAGGCGCTGGCCTACTCCCGGTTGGCAAAGGACTTCGGCATGCGCCAGGAGGACATCGCGCAGCGTGTCGGTAAAAATCGTGCCACCGTGGCGAACACCATGCGCTTGCTCGACTTGCCGCAAAACGTGCGTGACCTGCTCGTCAGCTCAAAACTTACCACCGGCCACGCCAAGGTGCTACTCATGCTCAAAAAGCAGGAGGAGCAGGAGCGTGTGGCCCTCCAGATCATCACGAAGGGACTCACCGTCCGCGCTGCAGAAAAGGTGATCGATGCCATCCTGCATCCGCCGCTGCCGCCGAAACCCAAGCCCACGGAAACCGAGTTTGCCCGTGCCATTGAGTCCGTGGAGCAAAAGCTCATCCAGCACCTCACCACCAACGTCAGCATCCAGCACGCCGAGAAAAAAGGCCGCATCGAGATCGACTACTACGGCGCGGAAGACCTGAACCGCATCCTGGCGCTGCTTGGCGTCGAGGAAGAGGCCTTCACGGAAGAATAACCGCGGCTGCGCCGCCTATGACGAATTCCGAATGAAGAATGACGAAACAGCTTCGCTGCAACTCGTGATGAAACAGTTCGTCATTCTTTCGTCATTTCTCATGCTGGTTTCGTCATTCATCGCCAGTTGCAGCCCCGCGAGCACTGTGGACGACAGCGCTGTCCGCTCCTTCCTCACGCGCTATTTCTCCACCTGGTCTGCGAAAGACATGGACGGCTACGGCTCCTGTTTCCACGAGCAGGCGCGCATCACCTTTGTGCAGCAAGGTCTGCCGCAGAGCCAGGGTCTCACGGATTTCCTCCACGGCCAGAAGCTCAGCCACGCCAATGCCTCCTCGCCGATGACTGAGGTGCCCACGGACATGAAAATCCTCAGCGATGACCGCACCGCCCAGGCCA
Organism: Verrucomicrobiaceae bacterium; assembly: GCA_021298725.1. Taxonomy (GTDB): domain Bacteria; phylum Verrucomicrobiota; class Verrucomicrobiia; order Verrucomicrobiales; family Verrucomicrobiaceae; genus Prosthecobacter. The sequence goes on from JAJTDU010000118.1 coordinate 7,367, forward strand.
GCGTGCGCTGGAAACTCACGAAGGGCGCTGAGATCACCACGGGCACCGATTGCTTCACGCTGATCAAAACTCCCGTCGGCTGGAAGATCATGAGCCTCGTTTTTTACAACGACTGACAAGCATCCCCCTGCGAACCGAGAACTCAAAGCATGTCCCGCAACCCCTCCAAATCCTCTCCAACGTCCATCGTCTCCGAAGATTCGTCGGCGCGCAAAACCCGGATATTCCTCGGCATCGTGTGCTTTTTCGCCGGTGCTGCCATCATGGTTGTCGAGATCAGTGCGTTTCGACTGCTCGCGCCTTATTTTGGCAACACGATCTACACCTCCACTGCGCTCATTGGCGTTGTGCTCGTCGCGTTTAGCGTCGGAGGCTATCTGGGCGGCCGGCTGGCGGACAGGCGGCCAGCGCTGGACCTGATCGGCTGGCTGTTGGCGGGCGCGGCGGTGCTCAAGCCTTACCCAGAAGGACACACACGTCGGCGCGGCGGCGGGCACGATCAGCATGCTCGGCTCTCTCGGCAGCTTCGTGGGCACCTTTGTCTCCGGCTTTTTCCTGCTCTCCACCTTCAAGGTGACCGCCATTTTCATCGGCTGTGGTGTGGCCCTGCTGCTGCTGGCGGTGATCTCCCTCGTCATGGCCAAAAGCAACGCCAAGGGGCAGGTCATCGCCGCCGGATTGATCGCCGCCGCGGTGGGCTGGAGCACAGAGCAGCCGCCTTACCTCGGGATCATTCACGAGCGTGAGTCAGCCTACCACCGCATCAGCGTCGCCGAGGAAGGTGCCAGCCCGTACAAACGCCGCCTGCTCTCGCTCGACTCCACGCAAGAAGGCGGCATGAACCCGGAGACCGGGGAGCTGATCCTGCCTTACCAGGAATACTGGAAGCTCGCTTTGCTGCGTGAGCCGGCGGAGATCACGAGTGCGCTATTCATCGGCGCGGGAGCCTTTGGCATGCCGGAGAATGTCTCGCGGGATTTTCCGAAGGCCGCAGTCGATGTCGTCGAGATCGACCCCGAGGTCATTGATGTGGGCCGCAAGTTCTTCAAGCTCGACGAGCATCCCCGTGTCACCGCGCATGCCGCAGACGCACGCCGCTTCCTGCACCTCTCTGGCGCGCGCAAATGGGACATGATCTTCGGAGATGCCTACAACGGCCGCCACGCCATTCCCTCCCACCTCGCCACGCGCGAGTTTTTTCAAATGGTGGCCGATCATCTGGAGCCGCGTGGCGTTTACGTCATGAACATCATCTCTGCGGTCAACGGACGTAAATCCGATCTCACTGGCGGCATGATCGCCACGCTGCGGCAGGTGTTTTCCTCGGTGGAAGTCTTCGCCGTCGGTGGTCGGCGCGACGAGCCGCAGAACATTGTCCTTTTCTGCTCTCGTGAAAATTTGCGCCCGCTCATTGCCGACCGCTACACCGCCCCGTCGGCCTCGTGCCGCGCTCCGAGGTCGTCTTCACGGATGACTACAACCCCGTCGATGCCATCATCGCCCGCGGTCTGCTGGAGTGACAGGAACAGGGCCATCCTGGCCCCGGTTTGAATGAGGGATCAGGATGATCCCCCGCCTATTTCAGCGGCTTCGCGGCAGGAGCCAGGGCGGGTGCCACAAACGCGTCAAACACCAGCACGCCCTTGAGTGCGTCCACGGCGCGTTCGAGTTGCCTGTCGCCGAGATTCGCCAGCTCCAAGGCCGCCGCCTCACCCGTTCCATGCACCATCCGCCATTTTGCGACGCGGCTTTCCTCCTCCGAGGTCAGCGCGGCGACGATGTTTGGCTCCACGCCGTTTTCATGGATCGTGCGGTGGCTCGGCGTGTAATACTTCGCCGTCGTCAGCCGCATCGCTGCGCCATTTTTCATCGGTAAAATCGTCTGCACGCTACCTTTGCCAAACCTCGTCGTGCCCACGACAATCGCCCGCTTTAAATCCTGCAATGCGCCTGCGGTGAGTTCGGAGGCGCTCGCGCTACCGTGATTGATCAGCACCGCGATGGGATACTTCCTCGGTTCCTTCCCGCCGCGTGAGGGCGTGCGATAGGGCGGCGGATTCTGCGAGGCCACCCGGCCCTCAGTCGTGACCACCACGGTGTTTTCCGGCAGAAACTCGCCGCAGATCGCCACCGCGCTGTCCACTAGGCCGCCGGGGTTGTTGCGCAGGTCGAGCACGAAGGCCTGCATGCCCTGTTTTTCCAGTTCGTCCAAAGCGTCGCTCAGTTCCGCCGCTGTCGGTGCATTGAATTGCGAGACCCGCGTGTAGCCGATCTTGTATTGGCCTGCCATTTTTGGGGAAAGCAGCATCCGATCATGCACGGACGACTCCGCCAGGGTCTCGTGCTTCACTTTGAAATCGAGGAACTGCTTCGTGCCCGGACGGCGCACCGTGAGCCGCACTTCCTCGCCTGCTTTGCCGTTGAGAAGCTGCATCGCCTCCACCACGCCGACAGAATCCGTCAGCACATCGTTGATCCGCACGAGTTGATCACCCGCCAGCATGCCTTCCGCTGCCGCCGGGCCGTCCTCCCGCACGGTGATGATCGTGAGCTGGTTTTGCCTCAATGCGATGGTGATGCCGATGCCCTCCGACGTGTCGCTCTGCTCACGCTGCATGTCTTCAAACAGCGACTTGCCCATGTACTCGCAATGCGGGTCCAGACGGCGCAGCATGCCTTCCAAGGCGCCCTCCACCAGCTCCTCGTAGGTGATTTTGGATTCATCGACGTAATTCTGCCGCACCATCTCCATCGCCCGCGTCAGCATCTCCATCTGTCTGTAAGCATCCTCCGGCGGCGGCTTCACGGGTGGCGCGGCTATCGGTTCGTCCTTCGGCTTTGCTGAGGAGGCGGGTTGGTCTTCGGCTGGCGCTGTCGCAGGCTTGGGCGCGGGGCTTGCTGTCGGAGCAGGAACCGGGGTCGTCGGGGCCGCGTGCAAACACATGCTGGCGGCCAGAGAGAAAAGGAGTGCGGGGGCGCAACGCATGGCGGCACAGTGCATGAATCAGCGCGATGGGACAGGGGAAATTCAGTCTTGCAGGCAAAGTGGGACGCACCTCGTGAAGCGCGCCGAAGGCAATCCTCTGTGCGGACCACTCTGGTCACTTCAGCGTGATCCCGTTCCAATACGACCTCTTGACCGTTGACCCGAACCTTGACCACCCAATCGCCGCGATCATCGGCCGCCACGTTGAAGGTCAGCTTCGTCTTCTCGATCTTCAGCTTTCGCTCAAAGCTCGCGGGCGTCTTCTTGTCCGGGAAGGGATGCATGAGCAGCACGTTCGTCTTGCTGTGGTACTCGGCTAGTTTGACCGGTGTACGCTCGAAATCGGGTGCGGAGACCTTCCAATCGGGATTCCACAGGCTGACGCTTTCCCAGTCGATGGCACGCCAATTGGTGCCTTTGGGCTTCGCGGCTGTTTCAGGCACTTCGACGCCTTGGATGAGCAATTTCTTCTTTTCCGGTGTGAGCGGCCCTTCTTCCGGCGGAGCCAAAATATACCAAATGAGGTCACGGAAGGCTGTGTCGGGCAGATTGCCAAATCCCATCGGCATCAGGCTCTGCTTCGTGTTCGTGAGCGTGGCGATTTGATCCCGTGGCACGACTTGGGCGGCTCCACCGGCCCCGAGCAGCTTCACATGGCCCAGCGTGTCCTCCACGACACGTCCCGCAAGCGTGCGACCGTCCTTCGTGCTCACGGTGAAGTTCTCGTAGCCGTTGCCGATGATCTGATTCGGATCGATCACGTTCGCGAGCAGTGCATCCAGATTGCTGCGTCCGCTGCCGATCAAATCTGGCCCCACCTTCTGGCCGCCGCCGTGGAACTCATGGCAGACCATGCATGTCGCCGTGAACATCAGTTTGCCGTTCGCGAGGTCCGGTTCGCCGGTGAGGCAGGCCTGCTTCTTCTGCGCGATGAGGGATTTCACATCTTCCGAGGAATCCTGCCAAGCCCCGAGCACTTGATAAGCGCGATCACGAACCAGCTTGTCCTTGCTCGTGGCCAGCGCACGGCGCACTGGAGCCGGGAAACCGCTCGCAGGTACTTTTTGCTCCGCGATTGCATTCAGCAGGGCCTTCGTCCATGCCTCGCGGCTGGAGAGTGCTTCGATGGCCGCGATACGCAGATTAAAATCCTTCGATGCGGCCTGCGTGAGCAGCAGCGTGATGAAATCATCGCCGCCGAGGTCCGCCGCCGCCCGAATCGCCGCCACGCCGAGCGTGGTGGAGGTGCTTGGAGCCAGCAACGGCTTCAGCCCTGCTTTCACCGTGTCTGTTTTCACCTTCCGCAGCGATTGCAGCACCGCGATGCGGTCCTTCTCCGGCTTCGAGGCATCATGCAGCGCCACGATCATCTCCTTCACCGCCAATTCATCGCCCCACAGCACCGCGAGCGTTTGCGCATGCTTCCGCACGTCCGCATTCGATGACGCACGCCACTGCGCGAGGTTGGCTGATACATCTTTGGTCGGCTTCATGACACCGCCTTCCTGGCCTTTGACGAGTCCGTCGAGAGCATGGGCAAGCAGGATGTCGTGCGCAGCGATCTTGTCGCAGAACTCGACCGCGAGATCGAGGTTCTCTGCCTTCCGCGTATCGCACAAGCGGCGCATGGCTTTGTGGGAGAGGACGCGGGAGAGAGGCTGAGTGGTGGGGGCAATGCCCGCAAGCCAATCCAACCATGGTTTGGCAATGTCAGCCAAAACGGGTTCAATCGCCATCCAGATGGCCAGCGGCAACACCTTGTCGTCTGGATGGACTCCCGCCGTGAGCAGCTTTGTTTCAAGAATGGTTGGGCCGTTTGACCTTCCCATGGAGTCGAGAGATGGGCGTGCTCGATCCGAGGTAAGATGGACTTCACGCTTCTGACGTAGCGCTATGCTCACCGCCAGTCCGACGCTGGGGTCAGGGTTTTCCGCCAACTCATCAAGCCAAGAATGGCCCACATGACCACCTTCACCGAATAGGCGTGCGGCCCATGCTTGCAGCGCCGGATTGGGGTCATTTTTCGCCAGCCACTCGATGGCTCGATAGTCTTGTGAGTTGATTGCGGACAAGGTCCAGATGGCCTCGAGTCGCACGGAAACCGGAACATCACTCTTTGCGATCTGTAGCAGCGTCTCCCTTGGATCTTCCGCGCGTTGCTCGATGAGCATCCGCCTCGCCATCCTTCGCATCCAGTTGTTGGGATGTTCCAGACTTTTGACGAGGTCGGCGGCGGAGAGTTTTTTGAGGTCGAGGTCGATGCGGTCTCGGCTTGGCGTAGAACGAGTTTTCGAACTCGTTTCAACGGACTGGAAAGTCCGTTCTACGGCGACGACCCGCCAGATTCTTCCGCGCTCGCGGTCCACGCCTTCGGGGTTGGCCTTGGCGTTTTGGTAGCAGGGATACTTGTCGCACCAGTCCGTGATCCAAAGAAAGCCATCGGGGCCGGTCTGGGTGCTGACGGGGCGGAACCAGCCGTCGTTGGCGCGGAGGAAGTCGCGACGCGGCTCGCACTTGAAAGTGGCACCGACGGGCGTGAGCACTTCCTCGTGGATGGCGTTGTCGTGGATGTTGCCGATGAAGGCGTGGCCGTGGGTGTCGGCGGGATAGCGGCCGCCTTGATAAATCTGCACGCCGGCATAGGCGGCGCGGAAGTGCTTGTGTTTCACGATGCTGGGCAGTTGCTCGTAGGCATAAGGATTCTCCGGCGCACCGCCCTGGCGCACATAGATGCCGCCGGGAGCCATGTGGAAGAAGTGGTCGATGACGCAGGCGCTGACGAAGAAGTTCCCTGCGGCGTCGTAATCGCAGCCCCAGGGATTGCTGGTGCCATCGGCGAAGACTTCGAATTCCCACTTCGCTTCCTTATCACGACTCATCGGGCGTGCGCGGCCAACCCCCGCATCAAACTTGAAGCCTGCGCTCTCCGGTTGGCCGGGGCGGCGGACTTTGCTGTTGGTGAAGACGCCGTGGGTCATGTAAAGCCAGCCGTCGGGGCCCCAGGTGAAGCTGTTCACAAGCTCGTGCGTGTCTTCGCGGCCAAAACCGGTCAAAACGACACGCCAGGCGTCGGGTTGGTCATCGCCATCGGTGTCGCGGAAGTGGATCAAATGCGGCTGTTGGCCGATGTAGATGCCGTCATCGCCGCAGAGGATGGCGCTGGCGAGATTGAGGCCCTCGACGAAGACGGTGCGCTTATCGGCGGTACCGTCGTTGTCGGTGTCTTCGAGAATGATGACGCGGTCGCGAGGGATCTTGTCGCCGGTTTTCGGCAGCGGGTGGTACTGATCGTCCTTGGCCTCACCACCGAAGGGTGCGGGGTGCTCGGAGCCGTTTGGATACTCATAAGCCTCCACGACCCACAAGCGACCGCGATGATCCCACGTCATGGCGACGGGATTTTGCACCATCGGCTCATGCGCGAAGCAGCGGACTTCGTAGCCCTCCGGCACGCTCATTTTGGCGCGGGCTTCCTCCGGTGTGGGGCAGGCGGTCTGGGCAGCTTTGCGCTCGCCTTCGATTTCTTTGTCAGCGGCAAGTAGGTCGGCGGTGAGGAGACAGCAGGAGAGGAAAACGAAAAGGCGCATGGTTGGGAAGTTTCTAGCAGGAACTACGGCGCGACGGCAAGAACGATGTCGCACAGGGTTTGGGTGGAATCGGACGGAATAACTGCCGCACTTGCGATATGGAGGCCGCACCCTAGAGTTGCTAAATGAAAAAGAAGCCCCGCGATTTCCACGTCGTCATCGAGCGTGACGAAGAAGGCTGGCTCATCGCCAGTGTGCCGCAAATTCCTGGCTGCTACACGCAGGCGAAGACTTATGACACGTTGATGAAGCGTGTGCGCGAAGCGATTGAGGCCTGTTTGGGTGTCGCTGGCGTCGTGCCGGAGAAGTCTGAGTTTGTCGGCGTTCAACGTGTGATGGTCTAGCTCATGCCACGTCTGCCACGGCTCACCGGCAAAGAGTTGATGAAGTGCCTGATACGGCACGGATTCATGTTGGTGCGGGTGCATCGAAGTCATCATGTCATGCAGCATCCCGATGGCAGGCAGACGGTGGTTCCTGTGCATGCGGGAGAAACGATTGGCCCAGGTTTGCTGCGGAAGATCTTGAATCAGACAGAGCTGGAGCCAGCAGACCTTACATAGGCGGTTTGATGGAGGACGATTTGACCGGAGGCCATCTCTCCTTTTAATCCTGTCGCAATGGCCTCCGCAAACACCCCCACTCCCAAAACTCCCGAACAACTCCGCTCCTGGCGCTGGTATGGCCGCGATGAGCTGCGCTCCTTTGGTCATCGCTCACGGGCGAAACAGAACGGCTGGGGCAGCGAGGACATCGTGGGCAAGCCAGTGATCGGCATCTTGAACACTTGGAGCGATCTGAATTCCTGCCACATGCACCTGCGCCTCACGGCGGATGCGGTGAAGCGCGGCATTTTGCAGGCGGGCGGTCATCCGATGGAAATTCCGGTCATGTCCGTTGGCGAGATGCTGACGAAGCCGACGGCGATGTTTCACCGCAACTTTTTGGCGATGGAGACCGAGGAAATGCTGCGCGCGAATCCCATCGACGGTGCGGTCTTGCTCGGTGGCTGCGATAAAGGGCAACTGGCGCGGCGAGACGCTCGGCAGCGGCAGCGACGTGTGGAAATACTGGGACGAGAAGCGGGCGGGCAATTTGAGCTGGGAAGAGTGGTGCGAGATCGAGGACGGCATCGCCCGCAGCCCTGGCCATTGCATGACGATGGGCACCGCGAGCACGCTCACTGCGCTGGCGGAGACGCTGGGCCTGACCATGCCTGGGGCATCATCGATTCCCGCTGTGGATAGCGCTCACACACGCATCGCGGCGGCGGCGGGGCGTCAGATCATCGAGAACGTTTGGCTCGATCGCAAACCCTCCGGCATCGTCACCGAACGCTCGTTTGAAAATGCCATCGCGGTCGATATGGCGCTCGGCGGCAGCACGAATGCCATCGTGCATCTCATCGCGATGGCCGGACGTCTCGGCATTCCGCTTCCGTTGGAGAAATTCGACGAGATCAGCCGCAAAGTGCCGCTTTTGGCGAATCACCGGCAAGACACTCGGTGAAGACATCGCCGAGGCGATCATTCATAACGAAGACGTCATCCGCACGCCGAAAAACCCGCTCCAGCCCGATGGCGGCACTGCTATCTTGCGCGGCAATCTTTGCCCGAACGGCGCGGTCATCAAACACGCCGCCGCCACGAAGGAACTCTGCACGCACACCGGCCCTGCGCTCGTCTTTGATAGCTATCCCGAGATGAAAGCCGCCATCGAAGACATGAATCTCGATGTGACGAAGGACACCGTGCTCGTCCTGCGCAACGCGGGCCCGGTCGGTGCTCCCGGCATGCCGGAGTGGGGCCAGCTCCCGATTCCGAAGAAGCTCATCCTGCAAGGCATCCGCGACATGGTGCGCCTGAGCGACAGCCGCATGAGCGGCACGAGCTACGGTGCCTGCGTCCTTCACATCGCCCCGGAAAGTGCGGTCGGTGGTCCGCTGGCCCTCGTGAAAACGGGTGATCTCATCGAACTCGACGTGCCGAACCGCAAACTGCATCTGCATGTGAGCGATGAGGAGCTGGCAAAACGCCGCGCCGACTGGAAACCCGCTCCGACGCGCTATCACCGCGGCTATGCGAAGCTCTTCGTCGAGCACGTCACACAGGCGGATCAGGGCGTGGACTTCGACTTCCTCCAGCATGGGCCAGCGGTGCCCGAGCCGGATATTTTTTGAAGCCTTCTTCTGCCCAGCCGACCATGATGACTCCACAAACCCATGTTCTTCCGGATCACAAAGACGAGGCCGAACTCAAGAGGCTCCTCGAACTGGAGGAAGAGTTTGATCGTCAGCAAGGCTGTGGCGGTGCCGGTGCCGAAGCGCACGCCGATGATTTTGCAGGCTTGGACGATGGCGCGGACGGCGATGGGGGCGGAGAATGACAACCACATCTTAAGCCTTGCGCCTTGAGCGCCAGAGGCTACAAATCCGATTTACGCACGCCGGATGCAGCAATGCTGAAGGTGGGCTCCGCAACCGTCAGAGATAACCCCAGCGGGCTTTGGCTCAGCCTGGTAGAGCGCTTCGTTCGGGACGAAGAGGTCGTGGGTTCGAATCCCGCCCGCCCGACCAATGCCCTTGCGCGTATTAGTACAGAGGCAAGACATGGCGACACCCACCCCACCTAAAAAAAT
>JAJTDU010000285.1 GCA_021298725.1 Verrucomicrobiaceae bacterium
TACTTCGTCAGCATCGGCTTCGGATCAAAGCTCTCCATGTGGCTGACGCCGCCGCGCATGAAGAGCCAGATCACGCGCTTCGCCTTCTGCGGCATCACCGGCAGCCCACTCGGCGGCTGCCAGCCTTCCTCCGCCTTCAACATCGACGCGACCGCAATGCTGCCGAGTCCGCCGAGGATATCGCGACGGAGGAAAGGTGTGGGCTGATGCATGAAGTTCATCGCAGGGTAACGAAGTCGTTGTGATTGATGAGTGCCTGCAAAAATAGGCTGCGGTTCTGTTTCAATGCCTGGAAGCCTTCGAGGCTGGCGCGACGCTCGGCATCCGAAGGCGGACGGCCGAGCACAGTGAGAAAGGATTGCGTCACAAAGGCCTCGCCCTCGAGTTTGCCGAGCTTTGCAGCCAAAGCGTCGGCGCAATCGCGGCTGAGCTTGCTGTTGGTCAAAGCGAGCGCCTGCTGCGGGACGACGCTTTCGTTGCGGCGGTAGCATTCGAGGACGTTGCTGTTGTCGAAGACGGCGAGGAAGCGGTGCTCGGTATCGGCGTTCTGGATGAAGTAGAGCGAGCGACGTGGGCTCGTTTCAGACGACGCAGGATCGAGGCTGGGGCCACCGAGTGTGAGATCGAGCTTCCCGGCGAGGTGCAGCAGGCTGTCGCGCACGACTTGGCTTTCCATGCGGCTTGGGTTCATGCGCCAGAAGTTCGCGTTGTCGGGATCGGCAGCGACGGTGGCAGCATCAGCCAGCGCATTCGAGGAACTGCGGCGATACAGCTCGGAGAGCACCATGGCGCGATGCAGATGCTTCAAACTCCAGCCGCTGTTCATGAAATCGACCGTGAGCGTGTCGAGGATGTCCTGGTGCAACGGCGCGAGCGAGCGACGGCCAAAGTCATCCATGTTTGCAACGAGCGGAGCGCCGAAGTGCCGCATCCAGACTTGATTTACGAGGACGCGGGCGGTGAGCGGGTTGCGTTTGTCGGCGATCCATTGGGCGAAGGCGAGCCTGCGGCCCGTGCTGGTGTCGGGATAGGTCTGCACCGTGGCATTGGTGCTTTCTTCCGGGCCTTCCTGGGCCTTCAAACTCGCTGGCAGCGAGGTGTAAGTCTCGCCAGGAGCTGTGACCTTGTTCTTCGCCTTCTCCAAGGCTTCGCGTGCAGCTTTAATCTTCTTCTCAGCGTCCTTAGCCTTCGGATCGGCCTCGCCTTTGACCAGATCGACCTCGGCCTGAGCCAGCTTGTAGTTCGCCTCGGCGGCAGCGGCGGTTTGGGCGAGTGCTTTGTCATGCTTGGCCTTATCCGCAGCGAAAACGGCGCGAATCATCGCGGGTTTGGCCTTGGCGGCAGCGAGTTGTTTTTCAGCGAGTGCGACGGCGGCTTTCGCATTTGCGAGCGGCACTGACTTGTCAGCGGCAGGTTCGCGCAAAACGGCATCCGCAGCCAGTTCGGCGAGCTTGAAGCTGTGAAACTCGACATCGGCGTCGAAAGCCGTGAGCGCGAGACTGCCTTCGCGGCGCTGCTGAGGGAGACGATAAGCGAGCACCGGCTCGCCATTGATGCTGGCATTGATGAGTTGACCACGCACACGCAGATCGAGCGTGTAACGCACGTCCTGCGAGATCGGGCGAGCGACCGCACCATTCGTTGGATAACCAGTCATGCCACCATTGGCCTGGGCCACCTGAATCTTTGATCCACCGCTGAAGGCACTCATGTAAACCATCACATCGTCGCCATCCGCACGATCGAAGGCGATGCCGATGGATTTCCATTTCTGCCCTCCGCGAATGGTGAAGCTCAAACTGGCCTCGAAGTCGGCTGGCGGGGCTGGTTTCAGCCGCAGTGAGCGACGCTCGGCCCCGGTTTCATGCTGGCGCACGCCGGTCGGCGAATGACTCCAGTCGCCTTTGAGGATCTCCCACTGCTGAGGCTTCGCGGAGGTGAAATCATCGCTGACGATCACCTTGGGCGTTGTCACTGGCTTCGCAGCGGGCTGAGGTGATTTAACGAGCGCCTGCCGTGCTTGATCGAGAACTTTATGCGCGGCGGTGATGTCGCGTTCAGCGGCGCGAAGGTGATCTTCGAGCACAAACGGCAGCAGCGCCGGTTTCGCAGATGCCGGGGGCAGTTTGACGGATCCTGGTTGGAACGAAGCGAACTCCAGCACCTGCGGAACGCCTGCGCTCAGCGGTTGGTAGTAGTCAGTCTGCTCGATGGGATCGTATTTGTGATCGTGGCACTTCACGCACTGCATCGTCAGGCCGAGGAAGGCGCGGCTGGTGTGCTCGATGGTTTCGTCGAGCCAAGTGGTGCGGTTGAAGAGGTAGTAGCTGCGGGCAAGGAAGCCGGTGGCGCGCAGATTATCGCGGTTCTCGGGTGCGAGTTCATCGGCGGCGAGCATTTGCACAATCATCTGGTCGTAGCCTTTGTCAGTGTTCAGCGACTCCACGATCCAGTCACGCCAGTGCCAGATATGCTTCTGCGAATGACGCAGCTGCGCGCCGAGACCATACCAGTCGCAGTAGCGCCAGATGTCCATGAAGTGCCGGGCCCAGCGCTCGCCGTATTGCGGGGTGCCGAGGAGATGATCGACGACGCGCTGCCGCGCTGGCATCGACGAATCCTTCAAAAACGCCGCGATCTGCTCGGTCGATGGCGGCAGGCCGATGAGGTCGAGATACACACGCCGCAGCCACAGTTCCGGCGCGGCTTCGGGCTGCGGCTTGAGCTGCTTCGAAGCCAGACGTGCGGCGAGCAGCGCATCCATCGACTGGCCGGATGATTTCGGCACTTGGTAGGCCCAATGCGCACGCGGGTCGGCCTCGGGCTGCTCATTCGCGGGCGCTGGCGCACCGGCAGTGAGCCACGCTTTGAGTTTGGCGACTTGCTCGGTGTTGAGCATGGAGCCTTCGCCTTCGGGCGGCATGCGGTCGTCCTTGTCGGTGGTGGTCACGCGTTCGAGAAGCAGCGAAGGGTCATCCGCGAGGATGTCGCCGCCATCGCCGCCTTTGCGCATCGCAGCGGCGGTGTCGAGACGCAAATCAGCCTTCTGCTTCAAAGCACCGTGGCAGGCGTAGCAGCGCTCTTTGAGCAAGGGCTTGATCTCTTTTTCGTAATCGACGGCCATGACCGGCAGCGCGATCCAGCCGAACGCAAGCCTTCCTTGCTTGAGGAGACAGCGGAGCGCTGGATGGACGATTGATTTCTTCATGAGCGTTGCGGGGGAGACATTACGCCGCCTGGACCTGAACTCTTTGCGGACCGCATGCGCGTTCACCGAGCATCCTGAGATATCGATCCTTCGAATTTAAAAGTAGTGCAGTTCGGTTTCTTGGGGCTGAATGTTCTCCTACATATCCATGAATTGGCTGCTCTCCATCCACCTTGCCACGGCTTGGGCACTCGTCGGCCTGATCTGGGTCGTGCAGATTCTTGTCTATCCACAGTTCCTGCGTGTGGCGCCGGCGCAGTTCAAACAATATCACTCCGCGCACTGCTTCCGCATTGGCCTCATCGTTGGACCGCTGCTGTTCATCGAGGCTGTGACGGCGGTTTGGCTTCTCTATGAGGGCTGCCATAGCCTATTTGCTATGAGCACGGGCTTCATTCCCCTCATCTGGCTTTCCACCGCCGTCCTCCAGGCTCCCATCCACACGAAACTCATGCGTGGTCACGATGAGCCGCTGATTCGCCGATTAGTCTTCACCAACTGGATTCGCACCGTCGCATGGACAGCGCGTGGCATCCTCGTTAGTCTCAGCCTTTTATGAGCAAACATCTGCTTCTCTCGCTTTTCACCTTCTGTGCCATTCTTCACGCCGAAACGGCAGTCACACTCGCACCCCCTGCGATTCAGTCGTCGCCTGAAGGAACGGTGAAGCTGGAGGCCGCAGCTGACACCACCATCCTCTACACACTCGACGGAGCCGATCCCATCGCGAAGTCGAATCCCTACCTCGCCCCCATCGAGATCCCACTCGGCGGCACGCTCAAAGCGCGCGCTTTTAGCAAGGATCGCAAAAAAATGAGTGACGTCTCTACCACCGTGCTGAAGCCGGCATCAAAATTCGATGTTTCCGCTCCGAGCACGGTTGTGCCCGTCACGCAGGACCGGAGTTGGCCGCAGTATGACTGGGCGAAGCGTCACGAGCTCACCAGCGCTGCCGTAAAGCACGCGAAGCCGCAGATTCTTTTCATCGGTGACTCCATCACTCACTTCTTCGGCGGCGAGCAGTTCGACAGCTATGCGCTGCGCGGACAGCAGACTTGGGGCGAGTTCTATGCGCCTCGAAACGCTGGCAACCTCGGCTCCGGCTGGGACAAGACGGAAAATGTGCTCTGG
>JAJTDU010000119.1 GCA_021298725.1 Verrucomicrobiaceae bacterium
GACGTGCTCTACACACTGCTGGACAAACGCATCAAACTCTATGCCTGATGCCACCGCTGCAGCACGAATTACCCGGCCGGATGGCTGGCAGATCCTCAAGCGCAACCGCGCTGCGGTCATCGCGCTTGGCTTTCTCGTGGGATTGTCGCTCCTCGCCATCGTGGTGCCGATGCTGCTGCCAGAGTCATTGAAAGTCACCAGCAGCGCCTCGTTTGTGCCCCCCATGCAGCGTGCAGAGGAAAACTCCGCCCTGCATGTGCTTGGCACGGATGTAAACGGCCAGGACATGCTTTACCGCATTCTGGCTGGAGCACGTGTATCCCTCGGCGTAGGTCTGGTCGGCGCGCTCATCAGCCTCGCCATCGGCACGCTCTACGGCATGATCAGTGGTTATGCGGGCGGCCGCGTCGATGCGCTCATGATGCGCACCGTCGAGGTGCTGCAATCCGTGCCGCGCATTCTCTTCATCATGATCCTCATCGCCGCGTTGGATGATTATGTGAAGGAGTGGGTCGATGGCTGGCGTCTCGCGGCCCAGGCACGGAACTGGTCCGGCCTCGCCAGCAGCATGAGCGATTTGAAGGCCTATTCGAAGGTGCTCGTCATGATCGTGTCCCTTGGCCTCGTCGAATGGCTCACCATGGCGCGCATCGTACGCGGCCAGGTGCTTGTGCTGCGAGAGATGACTTTCGTCACCGCGTCGAAAGCGATGGGCCAAGGGACTTGGGGCGTTCTGCGGCGGCACCTGCTGCCAAACTTGAGCACCATCATCCTCACCTACCTCACGTTGACGATTCCCGCCGTCATTCTCGACGAATCCTTCCTCAGCTTCCTCGGCCTCGGGATCGAAGACCCCGCCGCAAGCTGGGGTTCGCTGCTCAAAGACGGTGCGCAGGTCATCAACCCGCTCGAAAGCAAGTGGTGGCTCCTGCTGTTCCCTGCCCTGCTCATGTCTGCCAGCCTTTTGGCCCTCAACTTCCTTGGCGACGGTCTCAGAGACGCGTTTGACCCGAAAAGCGGGGAATAGCCATGCAAGCACGCGCTACAACGCCACGCGATAAAGCTCCACGAAGTCCTCCACGCTGGGCAAACGCGGATTGAACTGCGCGGTCCACTGCTTGGCGGCCATTTCGGCTAGATCACGGAGGTTTTCCTCCTTCACGCCGTAGTCGGCGGTGTGGCGGGGCATTTTCGCTTCCCACAGCAGTTCGCTCACGCGGTCGGCGAGGTCGCCTTCGAAGTAGCTTTCATACACAGCAGCGATTTCGGGCAGTTGGGAATTGAAACGGATGATGTGCGGCAGCATCACGCCCACGGCCTCGCCATGCACGACATGAAATTTCGCGGTGAGTGGATTGGCGCAGGAATGTGCAGCTCCGAGCATGCTGTTTTCGATGGCCGTGCCAGCGTAGGCCGCGCCTAGCAGCATCATGCCACGAGCTTCGAGGTCCGTTGGGTCGCGCAGAACGCGGCTGAAGCCGGAATGGCAGAGACGGAAGCCCTCGCGGGAATAGAGCGACGACAGGGCGTTACGCTTGTTCGTGACGGCCGTTTCGAGCGCGTGGGAGAGTGCATCGATGCCAGTGCAAACGGTCACGCGCTGGGGTTGTGACACGGTCAGCTCGGGATCGAGGATCGCGACCTTTGCCGCAGCCTTGGGATCGCCACAGGCCATCTTGACGTGCGTTTCGGCGTCGGAGATGAGCGCATAGCTCTGGCACTCGCTGCCGGTGCCTGAGGTGGTCGGGATGGCGATGAGCGGCAGCATGGGCTTCGCGGCCTTCCCGGTGCCCCAGTAGTCGTGCATGCGACCGCCATTGGTGAGGATGAAGTTGCAGCCCTTTGCCGTGTCCATGCTGCTGCCGCCACCGAGGCCGATGATGAAGTCCGCGCCAAAGTCCCGCGCCAGTTTCACACAAGCATCCACATCCTCGGTGCTCGGATTTTCCCGCACCTCGCCGAAAATCTCGACCGTGAGGCCGACTTCGCGCATAAAACCTGCCGCACGCTCTGAATAGCCCGCTTTCACGATGCCAGGATCACTCACCACCAGCACCCGCGTACCGCCAAACTCACGTGCCAGTTCGCCTACACGTGCCAGTGTGCCGGTGCCATAAATGAGGCGCGTGCGCGGTTGATGATCGAAGGGGGCGAGTGACATGAGGGCAGAGCGGGTTTTCTAACCCGGTTCAGAGGGAAACACGGGTTAGAAAGCCCGTGTTACGTTCACGCGCAATCAATCGAGCGGCGCTTGTAGAGGAACTCGAACATGTTGCCCTCGTGCGGCTGATCCCAACTGATCTTCATGGTGCTGATCGGCCCGATGTTGAGGCGGTCGATGTCACCGCACTCGAGCAGGTCGTTGATGAAGGCCTCGTCCTGAGTGATGGCGGTGACGATGAGGCTATAGCCAATGCGGCTTAGTACTTCGCCCTGCGGAATTTCCAGAACGCTGGCGTAAGGGCAGAGGAATTCGCGATTGGCGAGCGCGTGCTTGTTGTCGGAGCACCAAATGATCGTCGGACGCAGGAATGTGCCTCCTTGGAATTCGGTTTTGCGTGGGCCGTTGCGGAATTGCGCAGTGACATCTTCAGCACCGGGGGTTTTGAGGTCGTTGTCGATGGCGCTGTCGATGTAGTCAGCCATTTTGACATTGGCGAAGCCAGCAAGGCGGGCGTTTTCGTCTTCGGAAGTCGTCGGCATGATGGGGCCGAGGCGCTCGGCGAGTGCGGTGGCGATTTCCTTGCCGTATTTCGGCACGATGACCGCAGAAGCATTGATGCAGGAGCGTCCGCCGTTGTCGCTGATGGAGGCGACCATGACATCGAGGTAATCCTTCCAATTCTCGATCTTGTCCTCGCCGATGATGATCTTGCTCCAGCCCGGGCCATGAACCTGCACACTCGGATTGCCCTCATACATCTTCGCCATGGCCACGTCGCCGAAGACGAGATTGCGACCGCTGAGTTTGACGACTTCGCCACTGCCTTCGTGATCGGTGGGATAAAAACCAAAGGCTTCAGGCGGTGCACCTGCGGCGATGAAGGCCTGGATGAGGCGAAACGGCGTCCAGGGCTCCTCACGGCCCGGCTTAATGACCACCGGGATCTTCAAGGCGATGGCGGGCAGCCAGAGTGAGTTCACCGCAGGTGAATTGCTCGGCATGACGAGGCCCAGGGACTGCGTGGTGGGGAAATAGGACACGGGGCAGCCAGACTGCGTGCCGAAGCCGCGATCAATGACGCTCAAATCCAAGCCGCGAGTGAGGCCGTTGAGGATCATCTTCATGTTGGTCAGCGCGAAATGCAGCTTGGTCATGTTGCGTTTCACCATCACATGCGGCAGACCGCTCGTGCGAGAGAGAGTGGCGATGTATTCCTGCGGCGTCTGCGTGTGACCTTTGTCGCCCAGCGGCAGCGTGCCATTGAGGAAAAGCTCGCCTGCCTTCGCGGTGATCTCGATCAACTGCTCGACCGTGAATTTCTTCAGCGATGCCCGGGCTTCACCGATTTTAGCGAGATCCTTGCGCACAATGCCTGCATTGACTTGGCTGATCTCGGCGCAAACCTCGCCGCTTTTGTGATCTTTGACCTGCGCTTTGTCGATTGATTCATAAGGGCGGCCTTTGCGGAGAGCGGGAAGATGGGGGATGGACATTGGGCTGTTTTTTTGAGGACAGGAGATTTACGATTGGCGGTTGATTGGGGCAACGGAAAAACTGGCCAGCGCGGGCAAGTCTTTCAGACGTCTGCGATACTGCCCGGCGGTGAGTTGTCTTTCGGCAGTAGTTCGGGCGGAATCATGTCGATCAGGGCAGTCGAATGATTGGAGTAGTATGGGTAATCTAGATGTGACGCGCCCGGCGCGCCCACGGGGCAATAACGCCAGTGTTTGTACATCCACAGCCAGCATTCGGGGTGCTCACGGATGGCTTTCTCGAAGTGATTCCACACCCGTTGGGTAAGTTCGCGGGTATCCTCGTCAGGCCCCGGCTTGATGGCCTCAAAAATGTTCACTTCGTATTTTCCGTCAGGCAAAGGACGGCAGACGCCGGTCATGATGGCAAGCCCAAGCCTTTTCGCCAACTCCACATGCAGAGTGGGCACACAAGTCCAGAGACCAAAGCATTGGATGGCTGCAGCCGCCTTACCAGGCGCGATGTTTAGGTCCGTCAGCAAACCCGCATGCCCCTGACGCTTGAGCGCCTTCATGAGCTTGAGCATGGCGCTAGCCTGTGGGATCACGTCGTGGCCAGAGTGCTCACGCAGACGCTTGAAGACATGCGTGAGGGTCGGGTTTTTGAAGTCCTGAGCCACCACGGTGAATTTAAAACCGCGAAAGCCCCACACCATGCTCACCAGCTCGAAATTGCCGAAGTGCGGCGTGACCCACACCCCTCCAGTCTGCCGCGCCTGTTCTTCATCCTCGGGCTTTGGCAGATGAATGTTGAAAAACTGCGGCCAATTCTCTGCCGTGAGCCGCGCGGACCAGAATAGGTCGAGGAAGGTGCGGGCAAAAACTTGGTAGGAGCCACGGGCAATGCGCTTGCGTTCGGCCAGCGTGTAGCGGTCACCGAAGGCACAGCGCAGGTTGTCCAGGGCGGTCTTTCGCCCCCGTGAATCGCCAAGATAGGCCACCGTGCCGATGCCACTTGAGAAGGCCAAAATGAAACGCCGTGGCAGACGCGGCAGGAGCCATGCGGCGGACTCGATCAGGGCGGTTTCAAAGAAATAGCGGAGCTTCTTCAAGTGGCGTTTGGTGTTTGGAAAAATCGCGTTACGATGGCGCATGGCAGCGCCCAACCTCAACAACATTCTCAAGCGACTCCTCAAGCAGCCGACCGCTCCGTTTCATGAATACCATGTGCGCGCGGAAATCGAAGCCCTGCTCAAAGACTGCCGCCATGTGAAGTTGAAGCAAGACAAGTTCGGCAACCTGCTGGCCACCTACAAAAACGGCAAATCGAAGAGCAAGCCCACCTGGGTGCTTGCCGCGCATATGGACCACCCAGCTTTCATCAAGCCGCCCGGCAGCACCAAGCGCGATGAGTGGGATTTCCTTGGCGGCGTGTCCGCCGAAGTGCTGCAATCGGGCGTGAAGCGTGGCTTGCGCAAGGCCAAGGGTCAGATCGCCACCTGGAACTTCCCCGTGAATGTTACCAACAGCCGCATTGAGGCCACCGCCTGCGACGATTTGGTCGGCTGTGCCGCCATCGTGATGACTTTCCTCGAACTCGCCAGCCTGAACATTCAGACCACAGTGCATGCGGTCTTCACCCGCGCGGAAGAGGTGGGCTGGCTCGGTGCCTGGCAACTCGCGAAGAAATGGCCCTTCGGCAAAGACAGCGTGTTTCTCTCTCTTGAAACCAGCCGCCCGGTGAACGGCGCGGTCATGGGCGGCGGCCCCATCATTCGTGTCGGAGATCGTCTTTCCATCTTCGACAGCGAGGCCGTGTCCGTTTTGATGACCACGGCGAAGGAGCAGGGCATTCGCGTGCAGCGCTGCCTGCTGGATGCTGGAGCCTGCGAGGCCACGGCCACCCAGGCGGCAGGAGTCCGCAGCGCGGGCATCTCCATCCCACTTGGTAACTATCACAACATCAACGACGCCCGTCAGATCGCCCCTGAGTTCGTCATGATGGACGATTTGAAGTCCCTCATCACCCTGCTCAAGGCCCTCGTTGCCACCAAGCACGACGGCATCGGCGAGCGCACGATTCGTGAGCGCGTCGAACTGCGCATGGCCGAGCACGCGGAGCATCTCAAGGCGGGAACGAAGCTGTTTAAATAGGAACGCGGATTTTCAATCCGCAGCAGCCGCGCTGACACGCAAACGGCCCTGACTGGTAAGCCGGCACTCATCATTGCGATGGAGTGCTGCGGATGACAAATCCGCGCTCCAGTCCTTGCACCCGCCCTCTCCCTCGCCTTCTTCCGCGCCCCTATGTCCAGCGAGCAGCGCAAAGCCTTTCCATTTTCCGAGTTTGAACCGAAGTGGCAGGATGTGTGGGAGGCCAAGAAGGCCTTCCGCACGCCGAACCCCGGTGATGCCGACTTCGATGCCTCGAAGCCGAAGTACTTCGTGCTCGACATGTTTCCGTATCCCAGCGGCGCAGGTTTGCACGTCGGCCATCCCGAAGGTTACACCGCGACGGACATCATTGGCCGCTTCAAAAAGATGTCCGGCTTCAACGTGCTGCACCCGATGGGCTGGGACGCCTTTGGCCTGCCAGCGGAGCAATACGCCATCAAAACCGGCCAGCATCCGCGTGCGACGACGGAAAAGAACATCGAAGGCTTCCGCGGTCAGTTGAAGCGCCTCGGTTTCGCCTATGACTGGGATCGCGAAGTGAATACCACCGACCCCGGCTACTTCAAGTGGACGCAGTGGATCTTCCTGAAGCTGTATAACTCGTATGTGAACGACGAGGGCAAAGCCCGCCCCATTGCCGAACTCGAAGCGCAGGGCCTCAGCCGCGAGGAGATCGACCATCGCCGCCTCGCATACGTTTCATCCGCGCCGGTGAATTGGTGCCCCGAACTCGGCACGGTGCTCGCCAATGAAGAAGTCGTGGATGGCAAGAGCGAAGTCGGCGGTTTCCCCGTCGAACGCCGCCCCATGCGCCAGTGGATGCTGCGCATCACCGCCTTTGCACAGCGTTTGATCGACGAACTCGACGGCCTCGACTGGCCGGAAGGCATCCGCATGCTGCAACGCAACTGGATTGGCCGCAGCGAGGGCGCGGAAGTGAAATTCAAGGTCGCTGGCAGCGAAGAAACGATCACCGTGTTCACCACGCGGCCCGACACGCTGTTTGGAGCCACCTACATGGTGCTCGCTCCCGAACATCGCCTCGTCGATGAAATCGTGACCGAAGAACAACTCGCCGCCGTCGAGGAATATCGCGAGAAGACTGCCCGCAAGAGCGATCTGGAGCGCACGGAACTCGCCAAGGAGAAATCCGGCGTCTTCACCGGCGCTTACGCCATCAATCCGGTCAACGAGGAGAAGATTCCGATCTGGATCGCCGACTACGTGCTCCAAGGCTACGGCACCGGAGCCATCATGGCCGTGCCAGCGCATGACGAGCGTGACTTTGAATTCGCGCAGAAGTTTGAATTGCCGGTCAAGCAGGTCGTTCAGCCGCCAGCAGGCAAAGACTGGCAAGGATTCACCGACAACGGCACAGCGATCAATTCTGGCTTTCTTGACGGCTTGACCACTCTTGACGCGAAGCATCGCATCACCGCCTGGCTCGAAGAAAAAGGCCTCGGCAAGGGCACGGTGAACTTCAAGCTGCGTGACTGGCTTTTCAGCCGTCAGCGTTACTGGGGCGAACCGTTCCCGCTGGTGTGGGAAGATGGCAAGCATCGTTGCATTCCTGAAAGCGAGCTGCCACTGCTGCCGCCGACGCTGGAAGACTTCAAACCAACCGGCACGCCCGAGCCACCGCTGTCGAAGGCCACGGATTGGGTGCGCTACACCGCCACCGCGACGCGTGAACTTAACACGATGCCGCAGTGGGCGGGGTCGTGCTGGTATTACCTGCGTTACTGCGATGCGCAGAACAGCGAGCGTTTTGTCGGCGAGGCGGCGGAGAAATACTGGATGGGCGGCGGCCAGCCCGGCGGCGTCGATTTGTATGTCGGCGGCACCGAGCACGCCGTGCTGCACCTGCTTTATGCACGCTTCTGGCACAAGGTGCTCTTTGATCTCGGCTACGTCAGCACACCGGAGCCGTTTCAGCGTCTGGTGAATCAAGGTCTGATCATGGGCGAGGACGGCCAGAAGATGTCGAAAACCCGCGGCAACGTGGT
>JAJTDU010000120.1 GCA_021298725.1 Verrucomicrobiaceae bacterium
CTCGCCTTTGCGATGACGTTGCGTTCCGCCTCATCCGGCCAGGGAGCACCGTTGGTCATCCATTCCTTGATCCATGCGAGCTGCTCGGGCTTGAGTTGATCCGCTTCCTTCGGCGGCATGGGCTCCCAATCGGCATGCTGGCGTGTGGAGGCAAGGTAGAGCGGGCTTTCCTCCGGTTTTCCAGGAACGAGCGCCTTCACGCCACTCTCACCGCCTTGGGTGGCGCTTTTCAGTGTGCGCATGTCGTAGCCAGCTTTGATCTTCTTTTCGTCGTTCCCATGGCAGGCGAGGCATTTCTCCTGAAACAGCGGCCACACACGACGCACGAACAGCGATTCCGCATCTTCCGCATGGGAAGAAGAAACGAGTAGGGAGCTGAGAATGACGGCGCTGCGGGTCATGGTAAGGATAACGTCCAGAGGAGGTTTTCATTTCTTCCTGTTCACCAACAAAGGCGTGCCAATTTTCCGACTGCTGCGGCAGATCATGCCTCCCGAGGGGGCGGAAACAAACTTGGCACTTGGCAAATCGCCGGGACTCGCCAGCGTGGTTATCCAACATCAAGGAACTCATGCTGCCTGTGTGATTTCCTTCGTGCCGAAATTCCAAACTTAGGAGCTGCGCATGAATGAATTGTTGACCAAAACGACCGTACTGGTGCTGAACAAGCACTGGCAGGCCATCGACTCGAAAACGCCGATCGATGCCTTTAGTATGATGGCGGCTGGCAATGCCACCGCGCTGGACATCCACGAGGGCGGCGACATGCGACCCGTGACCTGGGAGGACTGGCTGGAGTTGGAAGTGCGTGAGGGCGACAACCGCATCGGCACCGTTCACGGTGCAGTGCGCGTTCCTTCCGTGCTGGTGCTGGCCCGTTTTGACAAGGTGCCGAAGCGTCGGCCAAAATTCTGCGCGAAGGCGATCTGGGAGCGCGATGGCGGTGTGTGCCAATACACAGGCCGCAAGCTCAAGCCCAACGAGGGGAACATCGACCACATCGTGCCCATCTCGCGCGGCGGGGCCAGCACCTGGGAGAACTGCGTGCTGGTGGACCGCAAGATCAACAGCCGCAAGGGCAGCAAGCTGCCCGAGGAGGCCGGTTTGAAGCTGCTGCGTCGTCCGTTCGTGCCGCGTGAGCTGCCGGTGACGCATCTCATCAAGAACCACCACAAGGTGCGGGACTGGGAGGTCTTCCTGACCGGCGGCAGCGGTGTGTTTGAAGTTTGATCACTTCAAGAAAGGCCCGACGACCTCTTTCCAGATGGCGTAGCCTTTCTCGTTCATGTGCAGCTGGTCATAGAGGAAAATGTCCGGCTTCGGCAGGCCATCAGGACCGAGCATGCGCGGATAGACGTTGATGAACTGAAGGCGCTTGTCGGTTCTCGTGAATTCCTCGATCAAGCGGCTGCACTCGCGCATCTGCTCGATCAAGGCCCAGCGTTTGGGATTGGGAGCGTTGGAGATGTAGCTGATGCGGCACTCGGGCAGGGCAGCATGCACGCGGGCGACGAAGGCTCTGAAGTCGGCCAGCACACGCTGCGGGGTTTTGCCCGCGTTGATGTCGTTGCCGCCAGCATACATGACGATGTGTTTTGGCAGATACTGCAGCACGGTGAGGTGCGCATAGTTGAAGGAATCAAACACCTCAGAGCCGCCGAAACCCCGATTCATGACCGGCAGGCCGGGGAAATCGTCTGCCAGCGTCTTCCACATGCGAATGCTGGAGCTGCCAGTGAAGATGATGGGATCGGAGGGCGGCGCTTTTTTAGCGTCCTGCTTCGCAAAGGCGTGGATTTCCTTCTGCCACTTGATGGCGGATGTGACCACGTCGTAACCGGCCTCGCTGAAATGCAGCTTGTCCTCAACGTAGAGTTCTGAACGAGGTTTGCCGTCTGCGCCGAGCAGCAGCGGGAAGATATCGATGAAATCGACGCCGTTTTTCGCACAGGAGGCAGAGATGAGGCTGTTGGTCGTTTTGACCAGCTCGACCTCGTCCCAGCGCGAGGGAGAGGTCGGAATCGAAAGGAAGGCGAGCTGGGTTTTCGGCAGGTCTTGCTGAACTTTGGCCACGAAGGCTTCGAACGCGGCAAGAACCTCCTGCGGCGTGCGCCCCGAGTGCAGATCGTTGCCACCGGCATTGAGGTAGATCTGCTTGGGCTTGTATTTGGTGACGATGCGGTCGGCGAAATGCACCACGTCGCTGATGTGCGAGCCGCCAAAGCCGCGGTTGAGCACCGGTGTCTTTTTGAAACGCTCCGGCAAGGACTGCCAGCGGCGGATGTTGGAGGCACCCGTGAACAAAGTGGCCCCCTTCGGCGGCGTTTGGGCCTGATCCTCGACTTCGAAGGCTCGAATGGCTTTTTCAAAGCGGGCAGGATCGGCAGGCTCCAGCGCTTGCAGCCAGAAAGTGTTGAGCAGCAGAAAAAGGACGACGAGGGGACGATAATTCATGGCGGCATGGCAAACGTTGTGCGTGATAGCTCTCATGCAACCATTGCTACGAAGCTGGAAACGTAAGTTTGTACCGTCCGCCACCCAATCAAATGTGTCCGCCAGTGTTCCCCTAGAGGAACGTGATCTGCCCACCATGCCTGGAGTGAAACTGGGACGCGAGGGCACACGCTTCGCGGTCTATTCACGCCATGCGACGGCCATTGACCTTTGCTTGTATGATCCAGACGACGCCACGCGTGAAACGGCGCGTGTGCGTATGCAGCGCGGCGAGAACGACCTCTGGCACGCCACGGTGCGCGGCGCAGGTCCGGGCACGCTTTATGGCTACCGAGCGCAGGGGCCGTGGCAGCCAGTTCACACGATGCGCTTCAATCCGCACAAACTCCTGCTCGATCCCTACGCACGGGCGATCCATGGCAAGCCTGACGCGGCGGAGAACATGCGCAGCGTGCCGGATCCTCAACACCCGCCGGGCAGCATCGACAATGGGGCGACGGCTTTGAAAAGCGTCGTGATCGACGAGGCGTTCGACTGGTCCGGCGACACCGCGCCGCAGGTGCCCTGGGGGGACACGGTGATCTACGAGATGCATGTGAAAGGCTTCACGCAGACCCATCCGCAGGTGCCAGCGCATTTGCGCGGCACCTATGCGGGCCTAGCACACCCGGCCGTGACTGGCTACTTGCGCGATCTTGGCATCACCAGTGTGCAGTTGCTGCCGGTGCAGCAGCATCTCGACGACGCCTTCCTGCTGGACAAGAACCTCACGAACTACTGGGGCTACAACACGATCGGCTTCTTCGCCCCGCACAACACCTATGCCGCGGCGAGCGACCCGCAGGTGCAGGTGCGTGAGTTCAAGGTGCAGGTGCGTGAGTTCAAGGCCATGGTGAAAGCACTGCACGCCGCCGGGATCGAGGTCATCCTGGATGTGGTGTACAATCACACCGCGGAAGGCGATGAGCACGGACCCATGCTGATGTTTCGCGGTCTCGACGACTACGGCTACTACCGCCATTACTACGGTGCCAGCGGCGCCAGCTACCACAACATGACGGGCTGCGGCAACTCGGTGGATTCTGCCAGCGTGTGCGGCCTGCGGCTCATCATGGATAGCCTGCGCTACTGGGTCACGGAGATGCATGTGGACGGCTTCCGCTTTGACCTCGCCGTGACCGTGGCGCGCAATGAGACGCACAGCTTCCACCCACAGTCTCAGTTCCTCAGCGCCGTCACGCAGGACCCGGTGCTCTCACGCGTGAAACTCATCGCCGAGGCCTGGGACATCTCGCGCATGGACAGTTACCAGGTCGGCCAGTTCCCCAAGCCATGGCGTGAGCTCAATGGCAAGTACCGCGACACCGTGCGCGGCTGGTGGCGTGGTGATCCGGGCAGCACCGCCGAGTTCTCCAAGCGGCTCTGCGGCAGCCAAGACATCTTCAGTTGGAACCAGCGCCCACCGCAGGCGAGCCTCAATTTCCTCACCTCGCATGACGGCTTCACCCTGCTCGATCTCGTCAGTTACGAGCGCAAACACAACGAAGCCAATGGCGAGGGCAACCGCGACGGTGACGACAGCAATCACAGCACCAACTGCGGCGTCGAAGGCTCCACCACGGACCCGCAGATCAATGAAATCCGCACCCGGCTGCGCCGGGGCATGATCGCCACGATGTTTTGCTCTCTTGGCGTGCCGTTTCTCACAGCAGGCGACGAGCGCGGCCGCACCCAGCACGGCAACAACAACGCGTATTGCCAAGACAGCGAGATCAGTTGGCTCGACTGGAGCACCTGTGACGAGGACATGCTCGACTTCACGCGCCGCATCATCACCTTCCGCCGCGAGCACTCCGCCCTGCGCCGCTGCACCTACTTCAATGGCAACCCCAACCACGCCAGCGGCCTTCCCGATGTCTCCTGGCTCGAAGGCGACGGCACCCTGCTCTGCCACGAGGAATGGCACAACCCCGACCGCCGCCACTTCGGCGCACTTCTGGGAGCGGACGATCGCTCGACCAAACCGCTGCTGCTGCTATTCAACAACGGCACGCAATCCCAGCCGTTCGTGCTGCCGGGCACGAAGGACACCGTCTGGCAGATCGCCTTCGACACAGCGCTCAATCCCGCGTTTCCCACAGGCAAAGCCGCGCAGTTCACCGGTGCGCAGAGTTACCCGCTCCAGGACCGCAGCATGGCCTGCTTGACACACATCTCAGGTCAGTGTGACGAGATCGAGCCGAAGGTTTGCTAAAGACCTGCCCGGCATTTGAAAGCGGGGACCCAAGGCACTGAAATTCAGCTTTTCATGCCTCGAAAAAGTCCAAGGAGGTGTTTGCCCAATTGTTTCGTGGTTTTTTCATATTTGATGAGAACGCCTGCAACGCGAAGGCTTCGTCCATGCCACGCCAAGCCGTTCAACGTGGCAAGAGCACCTCTGCGGCACACGGAACTGGCATTTCCATCTCTGAGACGTGCTTTTGCTCCATGCTTGGCTCCAGGCGCATAAGATTTAGGCGGAGAGACGCATCTTGTCGCGAATCCAACGCAGCGCCGGACGAAACCACTGCATCAGGTCTAGCGAGGATGATCAAACCGACGTTTTGATTGAGTCAAGGCAGACGCTCGGTGGTGGCCAGATACAACAGAAGCTCAAAGGTCAGCACGACGGCGAGGTGCAGGGGATAAGAGCGCCTGCGCACAAGAGATCGAGCCGTGGCCTTGTCTGAGGCTACTCTTCCTCGCTCGAGTCCGCCTTACCGCCAGGAATGATGCCGCGTTTGGTGCTGGCGACGAAATCGACGAAGGCGGCGGCTTCGGGGGTAAGTTCACCCGCCCGAAGTTCCTCGATGGCCTGGGCGTTGTTCAAACCGCTGCGGTAGATCTTGCGGAAGGCGTTGCGGATGGAGCGCATCTGATCGCGGCTGAAACCAGCGCGTTGCAGCCCGACGATGTTCAAGCCACGCGCACGCGCAGGATTGCCATCAGCCGTGCAGAAGGGCGGGATGTCCTGCACAACCTTGGCACAGCCGCCGGTGATGGAGCGTGTGCCGATACGGCAGAACTGATGCACGGCGGTGAGACCGCCGATGATGACGTGATCCTCGACGACGACATGGCCGGCGAGCGTGCCGTTGTTGGAGAAGACGACATGATTGCCCACCACGCAGTCGTGCGCGATGTGGACGTAGCTCAGGAAGTGATTGTGGCTGCCGATGATCGTCTTGTCGTGCGGCGCAGTGGCGCGGTGGACGCTGCAAAACTCGCGGAAGGTGTTGTTGTCACCCACTTCGAGCCAGGTCGGCTCGGCCTTGTATTTCAAATCCTGCGTCTGCTGGCCGATGGAGCCGTAGGCGAAGAATTTGTTGTTCTTCCCGATCTTGGACGGCCCCATGATCGTGACGTGATGCTGAAGCCAGCAGCCATCCCCCAGCTCTACGTCCGCACCGACGATGCAGTAGGGACCGATGGTCACGTCCGCGCCAATTTTGGCCGAGGGATCAATGATGGCGGTGGGGTGGATCATGGAGCGAAGGGCAGAGAGCGGAGATTAAGAAGTAAGAGGTGAGAAGTAAGAAGTGCGGGTGAAGCGCGGCTATGGACTCATGGCCCTTCGCCCTCTGCCCTAAGCCTTACCGGTCAACGACGCTGAACATGAGATCGGCCTCGGAGACGACCTGGCCGTTGACGATGCAGCGACCGACGCCGGTGGCGATGCTGCGCTTGGTCTTGAGGATCTCGGTTTCGATGATGAGCGTGTCTCCCGGCAGAACGGGCCTGCGCCACTTGACGTTGTCCGCGCTCATGAAGTAACCGATCTTGCCCTGATTCGCTGGCATGCGCAGCAGCACGATGCTGGCGACTTGCGCCATGGCCTCAAGCTGAAGCACGCCGGGCATGATCGGATGGCCGGGGAAGTGGCCCTGAAAGAAGGGTTCGTTGATGGTGACATTCTTCATGCCACGGCACTTGTTCTCACCCTCGAAACCGATGATGCGGTCCACCAGGAGGAAAGGGTAGCGGTGCGGCAGGATGTTCATCACCTCGTTGATGTTGAGCACGGCGTCGCCAGACGGGATGTTGATGGCGGCAGGCATCATGCTGCGCATCGTCTCGTACTGCTTCACGATAGAGCGGGCCAGTTCGGTGTTTGGCCCGTGGCCGGGGCGCACGGCGATGACGTGGCCGAGGATGCGCTTTCCGGAGAGCATGAGGTCGCCGACGATGTCGAGGATCTTGTGCCGGACGAATTCGTCGGCAAAGCGCAGCGGTTGCTTGGAGAGCAGCGTGTCACCACGAATGACAACGGCGGCCTCAAGCGTGCCGCCTTTGATGAGGCCCTTTTCCATCAGCGGGGCGATGTCCTCGTAATACACAAAGGTGCGGGCGGCGGCGATTTCCTTCTCGTAGGTCTCCGGGGTGATCTCCGTGCTGAAATACTGCGTGAAACGGCCGTTCGGACCGACGTTGGTGCAGGAGACGCGGAATTTTTTGTCGGGAACGATGGTGAGGATGGTGCCATCACGCGTTTCCTGGTAGATCGGCTCACGCACCTCAAACACACAGCGCGCGGCGCTTTGCTCGTGCAATCCGGCGGACTTGATCAGCTCTACGAAGGGCATCGAGCTACCATCGGCGATGGGCGGCTCGTTGGCGTCCATTTCGATGATCGCGTTGTCCACGCCCATGCCCGCGAGAGCGGAGATGACGTGCTCGACGGTGTGAACATTGACGCCACCCTCGGCGATGGTGGTGGCGCGCTCGACTTTCTGTACTTTCTCGACCAGTGCGGGGATGAAGGGCTTGTCCTCGAGGTCGATCCGGCGGAATTTGAAGCCAAAGTTTTCAGGCGCAGGCTGAAGTGTGAGCGTGACTTGTTCGCCGGTGTGCAGCGAAGTGCCCGTCATGGAGACGGATTTGGCGAGAGTGTGCTGACGATCGGAGGCCATAGTTCGAGACGGGAAGCGCGTTCGTTAGCGTCCGTCCCCGGTGGGGTCAAAGGGAAATGCGGGGGCGGGGCGGCGTCTGCCGCTCTCCTCTACTGCTTACCGATGCACCACAGATTCCTGTAACCACGGATGAACAGCTGCCCATCGCTCACGGCGATGGAGCCGATGATCAGCTCCTTGAGCGAGTTGGTGGCGATCAGCTCAAAGACCGGCGCCGCCTTGAACACGAAGCAGTCGCCGCCCTGGTTGGCCGCGTAGCATTTCCCGTCCGCGCTCAGGACGAGAGAAGACCAGTTCTTGGCCGTGGGGCCGGGGCCTTTGAGGCGCTCGTTGTACACCAGCTTCCCGGTCTTCATATCGCGACACTCCACGATGCCGCCATCGGTGAGAATGTAGTGATGCCCCGCATGAATCACGCCGCTGCCGATGCGCTGCTGCACGCGTGGCTCAAACCACACGCGATTCTTTTGCGTCACATCGCCGCTGCCACCCATTTTCACCGCCATCGCCGCGCCGCCGTAGCCACACATGAAGATGCCCATGTCGTCCACAAACAGCGGCGAGTTATAGACCAGCGGGGTGAGTCCGCCGCAGGTCCACAGCACCTTGCCAGACATCGGATCAAAGGCGCAGGCGCGTCCGGGATAGGACATGAGCAGTTCATCGCGCTGGCCGGCCTTGCGCAGCAGCGGATCGCTCCAGGAACCGAGCCAAGTCTTGTTGCCGGCCTCACCTGAGGCACCGCCGGGTTCTTTGTGCTGCCACAGGGTCTTCCCAGTCTTCTTGTCGAAACAATACATCAACGTGTTCTCACCCGGGCCAAAGTTCAGGAACACGCGGTCCCCCACCAGCACGGGCGAGGTGCCATTGCCCCAAATGTGATGCTGTTTGCCTAGGTCCGTGCGCTTCCACAGCTCCTTCCCGTTCAGGTCGTAGCAAAACACGCCTGCCGAAGCATGAAACACGATCACCCGCTCGCCATCCGTCGCCGGTGAAGCGGCGCAGTAGGGATTCGTGGCATGCGTCAGTTCCTTCTCCATGTAGAGCGTGCCCGCGTCCCAGAGCTGCTTGCCCGTCTTCTTGTCAAAGCACAGCAGCAGGCGCTTGCCTTCTTTCTCGATGGCCTGCGTGACGAACACCTTGTCTTCCCACACCA
The DNA here is from genome assembly GCA_021298725.1 of Verrucomicrobiaceae bacterium. Lineage (GTDB taxonomy): Bacteria > Verrucomicrobiota > Verrucomicrobiia > Verrucomicrobiales > Verrucomicrobiaceae > Prosthecobacter. The sequence goes on from JAJTDU010000120.1 coordinate 8,560, forward strand.
CTGGCGTCGAATTGCCGCGATCCGGCAGCGCCACCTTCCACGCTACATTCTCCTCCATGCCCCACTTCTCCGGCAGCTTGGACTCCGAACAGGTCCCATCCCCGTTCGCCCCACGCCACATGGGCCAATTGTCGGCGGAAGCGGGGAGCAGAGGACAAAGGGCGAGGAACAGGGAGAGCGTGCGTTTCATGGTGGCGGGGTTGATTGCGGGATGAAACGGTCCCCGGCACCTCAAACCTTCACCACGAGTAATGCACCGTGTAAGTGAGCGTCCTCTCCTCTCCCGGCTTCAAAGCGACGCGGAACTCGATGGTCTCGTCCTGCTTGCGATTGCGGACTTTGATCTCGAAGGATTCATCCATCCAGTGGTTGCTGGAATCGACCTTGATGTTGGTGCGTTTGCGCTCGCCAACGCACAGGCTATGAAGTGCCCTGCGCCATGGCCCTCTGGCTCTTTTTCATGGCTATACGCAGCATAGCCGGGATGGTGGGGTGGGTGTCAAGCATGACACTCCGTTCAGACAGCCACGCGTGGCACGCAAAACTGTCAGATGTGTTCGGCTCTTGCTGCATAACAACACCTGAGGCCTGCGCCGCAGGACGATCCGGCTGTTTGCTTATCGTGGGGATTCACGCTCAAGCCACCGGCTAGTTTGGCGGCACACTCGAGAGCAATGCGACTGGGCATCCCGCCAAACATCTCCAGCTCACATTCTCTACCATCCGCTCACCGCCCACTGTCGCCCGGTAGCTGGAGGCCGGTCTTTCGCTCATTCGGGTAGTACTTCTCCCGGTGCATGCGCCGGTGGCCTGCGGGATCAAATCGGCTCCAGGCTGTGTCCAGTTTTTCCCCCGTTCCGACGCAGCCAAGCAGTAGGCAGCACAAGAGAGGCATGAGGAGGCGTAACGCGGCAAACTTCATGCCAACATCTCTTCCCCGCCTCCGCAAGGCCGTCCAGCACCTTCCTCAATACCACTGCAAGTTCGACGAAAGTCCCAAGACTTTCGCCATGCAGACAGAGCAACGCACCAATGCCGCAGCGCGGGTGCCCCCGCCCGCTTGGAGCTCGCAGGTCGGACTACCAAAATCGGCCTCAAGTTGCGCCACACCGTCTGAACACGAACTAAGAACTTCGTTCTACGCCTCCGGCCCGACTGCGCGGCGCACGCATTCCCATTTGCCCGTGACCAGTCACGGTTTAGCATCCGCGCCTTATGAAACGCAATCGCCTTGGCCGCACTGGCATCGTCGTCACGGACATCTGCTTGGGAACCATGACTTTCGGTCTCCAGGCCGATGAAAAGACTTCCTTTGCCATCATGGACCGCGCCATCGACGCGGGGATCGACTTCTTCGACACCGCTGAGATGTATCCGGTGCCGCCGAGCGCGGAGCTCTTCGGCGTGACCGAGCAGATCGTCGGTAAATGGCTCAAAGGGCGCATGCGGGGCGAGATCATCGTCGCTACCAAGGTCACCGGCCCCGGCCACGGCTGGTTCCGTCCGCCAATTCGCGGCGGCTTCACCGCGCTGGACCGCCGCCAGATTTTCCAGGCCTGCGAGGACAGCCTGCGCCGCCTACAAACCGATTACATCGACCTCTACCAGACGCATTGGCCGGACCACGGCATGGAGCAGGCCGAAACCCTCGGCGCGCTGACCGATCTCATCGACCAGGGCAAGATCCGCGCCTGGGGCAGCAGCAACGAAACCTGCTGGGGCGTCATGAAGAACCTCTGGGAAGCCGAGAAGCACGGCCTGGCCCGCATGGCCTCCGTGCAGAACAATTTCTCTCTCATCAACCGCCGTTGCGAGAGCGAACTCGCGCAGGTGTGCCGCAAAGAAAACGTCAGCCTCCTGCCCTACTCCCCGCTCGGCGGCGGCGTGCTCTGCGGCAAGTACAACGGCGGTGCGCTGCCGAAAAGCGCGCGCTTCACCGACTACATCCAAAACGGTGGCCCGCGCCAGAAACGCATGGCCTCCCGCTTCGTGAATGAGCGCAGCCTCGAAACCACCGCCCGCCTCCAAGTCATCGCCGCCGACCTCGGCATCAGCGTCACCACCCTGGCACTGGCCTGGAGCAAGCAGCATGACTTCGTCGCCTCCACCATCGTCGGCGCCACCACCGTCGCGCAGTTTGAAGATAGCCTCGCCGCTGCCGACCTCATGCTTAGCACCGAAACGCTGGCCCGCATCGACGCCATCGACGAAGCCATCCCGAATCCGATGACGGAGGATGGATTGCGAAGATTGTGAGGTATCACCCCAGCAGAGCCGCCCACTCTGCCAGGTGCTTCTCCCAGGTCAAAGCCACCACGATTTCGCGAGCTGCCTGGGACAGGGCCTCGCGCTGGGTTTCATCGAGATTGAGCGCTTCTTGAATGCGAGCAGCCAACTCTTGCGATTGCTGAGGATGGTAGCGCATGAAGCCGTTCACGCCGTTGCGAATGTGATCCACAGCGCCCTCCATGACTGAAACGAGGCCGGGCAGACCGCAAGCCATGCTTTGCAGCACGGTGCTGGAAAAGACGTCGTAATGCGTGGGATGCACAAACCAGCC
>JAJTDU010000286.1 GCA_021298725.1 Verrucomicrobiaceae bacterium
GCTGTGTAGACGTGAAAACCGGCGAAGCCTTCTACCGCGAACGCATCGGCGGCAAATTCAGCGCCTCACCGATCCTCACCGACGGCAAACTTTACTTCAGCAGCCGTGAAGGTGTCGTCACCGTCATCGCCGCCACCAAGCAATTCAAAATCCTCTCTCAGAACACTCTTGACGGCTCCCTCATGGCCAGCCCCATCGCCGACGGCAGCGCCCTGTTCCTACGCACGGACAAGGCGTTGTACAAGATCGGGAAGTGAGTCGGGGCATCGCGATGCTTGCGCGATGCGGTGCGGTGCATAGCTTTGAGCCATGACGACTGTGGCTCAAATTGAAGACTCCATCCGAACTCTTCCGCCCGAAAGATTCCTGGAACTCTTCGGCTGGATGAGTGAGCGCCATCTGGAGGTGCTGCGTGAGCAAAACGACGGCTACGAGTCGCCGGAACTCGAAGCCGAGCTGCTCAAGGCACTCCACAGCCCGCGACTGCCAATCACGGATGAGCTTTACGAAGGCATCCGCCAGCGCTGGCGTGACAAGAAACTGGCCCGTGAAACATCGCCAGCCCTTTAGTCATGCTGAGAGCCGAAATCGGGACGGAGGCGCTGTTGGATCTTGATCTGCAATACGAGTGGTATGCGGACAAGGCAGGAGAAGACGTTGCCGAGCGTTACTTGCGGGCTTTTCACGAGACCAAAGAGCTGCTTTGCCGCCAATCTGATCTCGGCCGCATCCGCAAGTTTCGTGACCGGCGTCTGACGAAACTCCGTTCTTTTCGCATCGAGGGATCGTTTGAGAAGCACCTTATTTTCTACCGCGTTGGGGATGACATGCTGGTCGTCTTCCGCGTGCTTCACGGCGTGCGAGATCTCCCCCGGCGGCTTCTGGAACCACCGGGAGCAGAATGAAGCACGCTTACTTCAGCGCCTCGCGCAGAACCGGTTCAAAAACGTCCGCCTGACGCATGAAGCCAAGGTCAGTGGCGTGGGAGGCATCATTCGCGCCTTCGGCGTCGGTGCCGTAGAGCGCGTCACCGCTGATGTAGCTCAGGTTGGCGACGTTTTCGGCCTTGAGCTGCTCGTAGGCGGCTTTGAGCGCCGCGTGATTGTCATCGTGAAACTTCTCCTTTGCCGGCGTGATCCAGGAGTTCGTGAAGCGACGGTCTTCGACGAGGATGATCGGCGTCTTGGCGTGTTTGGAGCGCAGTTGCTTCACCAGCGGCACGCATTTAGCCGTCACGTCGGCCGGTTGCATGTTCGGCAGGCAGTCGATGACGATGGCCGCAGCATCGAGTTCGTTGATCAGATCACCCACGGCAGCGTCCATGCGGCCGTTGCCGGAGAAACCGATGTTGATGACAGGATGATCCAATCGGCGGCCCAAAATGGCCGTGTGCACCATGCCAGGGCGCGAGGCGTTCGCGCCGTGGGTGATGGAGGTGCCGTAAAACACGATGGGCTTCTTGCGCGGAGCCTGGCCTTCAAACTTCGCGTCCTTTGGCACGCCGATCTCCAGTTTCTCGATGCCATTGTAGAGCGGCAGATAGGCGGCGAATTCATGCTCGCCCGGAGCGAGATCGCTGATCAAAACGGCTTCCACATGCTGCGCCGCCGGTTTCGGGCAGGCGACCCAGCGCCACTGGCCTTGGTCATCACGTGCATACAGATCAAGACCGCTCACGCCCGTCGCCGGCATCGCAGGCAGGGCCAGATTGGCCTTGGCGAGGTCGTAGCGGCAGTAAATCGCCTTCGCGTCCGTCTTGAAACGCACCATCATGCCGGCGCTGTCACGACTCAGGCTCCAAACGGCGGGAGTGACGGTTTTCTCCGCCTTCGCTGGGAAACGATCAAACCAGCGCTTCCGCTCCTGATCTCCCCAGCCACGACCTTCGACACCCCAGGTCGTCGCATCGTGCCATTGCGCATCGGCAGGAACGACCGGGCCTTTGGGTTTGACCGGAGCCTTAGGTGCGGCGGTTTGAGCGAACAGCGAAGCGCTGACGAGGAAGGCGAAGAACAGAAACGAAGATTTCATGGGATGTCACCAAACGGAATCCACGAGCAGTTCTTCGTCATAACCTGACCATGCCCATCAAAACGGAATGTCATCGTCTTCCATGCCGTCCGTGATCGGGCCTTCGCCGAAATCGTCATTCTGCTGGGCTGGAGCGGGACGCTGGGCCGGGCGCTGCTGGGCAGGAGCGGGGCGCTGGGCAGGACGGGCTGCAGAACGGTTGAAACCGCCACCTCCGCCACCTCCGCCGCCGCCTCCACTGGAGTAGCCGCCGCCACCTCCTCCACTGCCACNNNGTGGCTTTGTCCTCCCAGGAGTCCATTTGCAGGCGGCCTTCGATGAAGACGGGGCGGCCTTTGTGCAGATATTTGCCAGCCAGTTCGGCGGTCTTGCCCCAGAGCACCACATCGACAAAGGTCACTTCCTCCACTTTTTCACCGCTTTCAGAACTGTAAACGCGGTTCACGGCGAGACCGATGTCGCAGACGGCGCTGCCCTTGGGCGTGTAGCGCACTTCGGGGTCGCGGGTGAGGTTGCCCATGAGCATGACTTTGTTGTAGGAGGCCATAATCCGGCATCTTTGCCGCCCCCGATGCCGGACGGCAATGACTTTTTGTCATCATCCGATGCCGTGCCATGCTGGCGGCGTGCTGGAACTCATCGACGGCTTCATTCTTCACTTGGCGACCGAGCGCGGCCTGTCCGCGAACTACCAGGTGCTCGTGCGCCGGTTTCTGGAGGCCTTTGCGTCGTGGTTCAAAGAAAAACACCAGTCTGAAGTGCCTGCCGCAGTGACGACGGAGCACATTGCCGGATTTTTGGCGCAGCGGAAAAAAGATGGGATCGCCGCGTCCTCGGCGCGGATCGAGCTGATCGCGGTGAAAATCTTCTTCCGCTGGCTCACGGCACGAAAACACATCGTTTCGGACCCGGCAGACCCGATCCTGCCGCCCCGGCAGGAAAAACACCTGCCGGACTCGCTGAATGAGCAGGACGCGCAAAAACTCATCGAGTCGGTGAACGGCACCTCGCCGCTGGACCGCCGCGATCGGGCGATCCTGGAGCTGTTTTATGCCAGCGGCATCCGTTTGTCCGAGTTGGCGGACGCACGGCTGGAAAATCTGAGCCTGGAGGAGGGCTGGATTCGCGTGACGGGCAAGGGATCGAAAACGCGGCTCTCACCCGTGGGCGGCGCAGCGCGTGCATCCATCGCCGCCTGGCTAGAGCATGGTCGGCCGGCGCTGGTGGGGCCAAAAACGCAGAGTCATGTGTTCATCACCCGCAACGGCACGCGGCTGACGACGGCACGCATCCAACAGATCGTGAAGGAACGCGCCGCACTGTGCGGACTCGATCCGGCGCGCATTCACCCGCACCTGCTGCGGCACAGCTTTGCCACACACCTCTTAAACAACGGCGCGGATCTGCGCGTGATCCAGGAGATGCTGGGCCATGCGGACATCTCGACGACGCAGATCTACACGCACGTCGATCAGGCGCGGCTGAAGGACGTGCATCGACGGTTTCACCCGAGGGCGTGAGCAGCCACGTCGCCCATGCGGGCATAGACTTCCCGTCCGGCGCGACTGTGCTCGATCAAATCGTCGGTGAAGCGGATTTTGCCTGGCTCGAAGATCGTGATGAAGCAGGAGCCGCCGAAGCGGAAGTAGCCTTTCTCGTCGCCCTTCGCGACCGCAGCATCTGCGGTGTAAGTTTGCACAATCGAGCCGACGCAGGTGGCACCGACTTCGAGCAGGAGCACGTCGCCGAGGCCTGAGGTGCGCAGGGTGGTGATCTCACGCTTGTTTTCCCACAGGATCGACGGGCGCTTGCGCAGGGCGATGGGACTGACGGAGTAGAGCGGGCCGTTGATCTGTTTGGCGGTGCCGGGGAGGCCCGAAAACGGGAAATGAAAGCGGTGGTAGTCCACCGGGCACAAACGCGAGATGAGCAGGCTGCCATGAGCGAAGCGTTGGGCCAGTGCGGCATCCCCCAGCAACGCGGCGAGATCGAAACGGGTGCCTTTGATGAAAAAATCGCCGCAGGCCGCGATGTCTGGCAGCACGAGATGACGACCGTCCGCGGGAAAGGCGATCTCGTTTTCACCAGCAGCGATGAGGCGCGCCTGGGGCTTGAGTTTGCGATAAAAGAACTCGTTGAAGGTGCGGAAGGAATCCGGCGCGTCGGTGAATTCGTGGGTATCCACGCCATACGTGACCAGGAATGGGGCGACCTTGGCCCGACTCGCGGGAGCATCCATGCGGCTGCCGTACCAGCGTGAAAAAGCGGCGCGTTTCACCAGCGCATGCAGAGGCAGGGCACCGAGCGGGTTTTCATAGGTGAAGCGCAAAAAGCCCTCCCCATACACCGCCTCGTTCTCGATGCGCTGGGTCAGGCGGTTGAAAAAAGTGATTGGGGCGGCAGGCATGACGGTT
>JAJTDU010000121.1 GCA_021298725.1 Verrucomicrobiaceae bacterium
TGGCAGCCTGTCCTCCAACCAGTCCGGCGAAGGCGACCTCCGCCGCGCCCTCCCCGGCCAGCTCTTCTACAGCACGCAGATTTCCGTCTGCCTCTGGTTTATCGCGAAGGACAAAAAAAGTACTCATGGGCTTCAGCCCGTGAAAGGCAGCGGTGACGGGCTAAAGCCCCGCACTACTTTGCGCGACCGCCGCCGCGAGACCCTCTTCATCGACGCGCGGAAAATGGGCACCCGCGTCCACCGCGAGCTGACCGCCGCCGACCTGGAGAAAATCGTCTCCACCTACCACGCCTGGCGCGGTGACTCTTCGTTCGTTGTTCACGCTTCAGCGTGTTCTTCGCCCCCCGCAGACACGCTAAAGCGTGAACAACGTGCCTACCAAGACCTCCCCGGCTTCTGCAAATCCGCCAGCACCGCCGAAATCGCCGCGCACGGCCACGTCCTCACGCCCGGCCGCTACGTCGGTGCCGAGGAAGTCGAGGACGAGGGCGACCCCCTCGAGGAAAAGATGCCGCGCCTCATCGCCGAACTGCAGGCCCAGTTCGCCGAGTCCGCGAAACTGGAGCAGGCCATCAAAGCCAACCTGAGGGGGCTGGGTTATGGCGGGTAAAGACTTTGAGCGAAGCGAGGTCAGCCGCCCTCTTCCCGGCCCATTTCGACCACAAGGCCGAAGGCGTTGTCCCGACAGGTTGGCGAGCAACGACGCTTGGCGAAGTCATTGAAATCTCCGACTCGAAACGGATTCCTCTGTCAGGACGCGAACGCGAGGAGCGGCGAGGCAAGTATCCTTACCACGGGGCAGCCTCAGTCATGGATTACGTGGATGACTTCCTCTATGACGGCATCTACGCGTTCATGGGCGAAGACGGCAAGCCAGTCCTCCAATACGTCTGGGGTAAGTTTTGGGTGAACAACCACGCTCACGTTCTGTGCGGCAAGAATGGCATCAGCACTGAGCACCTTCTGCTTCACCTCAAAGGCTGCAACATCGCGCCCTTCGTGAACGGAGCCGTTCAGCCAAAGCTGAATCAGGGAAACATGAACCGAATCCCCTTCATGCTCCCGCCACCGGAAATCGGCCAAGCCTTCGCCAAGACCATCGAGCCTCTGTTCGCGCAAATCCGCGCCAACACCGAACAATCCCGCACCCTCGCCACCCTGCGCGACACGCTGCTGCCGAAGCTGCTGAGCGGGGAAGTTGTGACCATCTGATTCATATGAAACCTAACTCTAGTCTGGAGACGACGCTAAGCAGCCTAGCCATGCTTAAAGTCAAAGTGTCGTCTGGAGGTGACTATCTTGACTATCTGCGGCCTTTTGTCGGACACGTTTTGTCGCTATCCGAGGAAGAGTTCATAACTGATTCGGAAGTAGCAAAAGGTATTCGCGAGCATTGTGGTCTCGTAATTCCGGACCGCACAGTACAACTGGTCCTTCGAAGGTTCGTTAATGACCGCATTCTCAAGAGGGAACTCGGCAAATATCGCGTCTCTGGGGAGATCCCTCTAAATGGCTACGCAGAGAAGAGTGCAGCCGCTTTACGTGACATTGGTGGGGTAACCGGAGATCTCATCAAGCACGCCAAGACCGAAAGCGAACGCGACCTGACAGAGGAAGATGCGCTTGATTCTATTGTGGTGTTTTTATCCCGATTTTCAATTCCGTGTTTAAAGGCGTATTTGCGAGGAACTGCATTACCCACACCCGAACAAGACGAAGATTGGAAGGTTTGCCTCGTTAGCCAATACATTCAATTCATCGCGAAGGACGAACCTGAAAGGTTCGAATCGTTCATGACCGTGGTGCAAGGTCACATGCTTGCCAATGCCTTGCTGTGTCCGGACCTTCATTCAGCTAAGAAGTCTTATAGTGACGTAACATTCTATTTCGATATGCCACTTTTACTTCAGTTCCTTGGACTGGAGGGCACAGCAGAGAAGGTCGCAATTGATGAACTGATTGCGCTTGTGAATGCCTTGGGTGGCAAAGTTGCATGTTTCAGTCACACACTTGACGAGCTGAAAAATTCTATTCGAAAGTCCGCTGAGTATATTGACTCGCGGGATGGCAAAGGGACGATTGTTGAAGAGGCGAGGAGGGCTGGGAAAGATAAGTCCGACCTATTTCTTATCGCGCAAAAGGCAGAAGAGCTTCTCGAAGAAGACAAAAAAATACTCGTTCTTCCCACACCAGCTTATGAAGAGAAAAACTTCAAATTTGAAATCAGTGAAACGGTTTTTGACGGGGTGTTGAGAGACGAAATACGCTACAATAATCCAAAAGCACGGCAATATGATGTTCAATCCGTTCGAAGCATCTACGTCTTAAGGGGCGGAGTCCATCCTTTCGCTATTGAAAAGTGCCGTGCTGTTCTAGTAACTGGAAACGGCGAATTCTCCAGAGCTGCTTTTAAATACGGTTACCGCTATGAGCAGTCTCAAGAGGTTTCCACAGTGATTACTGACTTTAGCTTGGTGAATACAGCGTGGCTCAAGGCTCCACAAGGTGCACCATCGTTGCCGCGTAAAGAAGTGTTGGCTTTCGCCTATGCGGCATTGCGGCCTTCGAATGAATTTTGGTCAAGAGTGTTAGCCAAGGCGGAACAAATGGAAAAGGAAGGTAAAATTTCCTCCCGCGATCATCAATTACTGAGAAGCGACTATCGCCTTCAAGACGAATTAATGAGCCTCACGCTTGGAGAGGATGCGGCACTTACTGATGAAACTGTTTCGAGAACTGTCGAACGAGTGTCGAGTGAGATTAAGGCCGAAGAAGTTGCAAAGCGGGTGCAAGTCGAATCCAAACTCTGCGATGTCGAGTCAGAGTTGTTCAAGGCTACGGCTAAAATAGAGTTGGTGAAAGCCAAAATCTACTGGGATGCAGACAAACGAGCCAAATTTGAAGCGAAAATATTGTCAGGCTGCATTACTTTTTCCCAAGTAATAGTCGCATTTTTTGGGATCTACAAAGTGAGCGAGGATTCGGCGTTTGGCTGGATAATTTTCGTTGCCGCACTTCTGAGTGGCGCTTTACGGCTAGCCGGTAACTACTTCGACATAAAGGCACCCCGAGTGATTCTAAATTTCCACGGATGGAGGCGCGACCGGATTGTCTCAAAGAAATATCACGAGCTCGGAATTCAATAAAAATGAGCCTCAACGAATCCATCGTCGAAGGCGCCGCACTCGAATGGTTTGGGGAACTGGGCTATGCGGTCGGGCACGGGCCGCATCTCGCGCCGGGTGAACATGCGGAAGGCACCCTCACCCCAGCCCTCTCCCAGGGGGAGAGGGAGTCATACAGTGAAGTGGTGCTGGTGGGGCGTTTGCGCGAGGCCATTCGGTGGCTAAATTTTTCCATTCCCGAGGAGGCGCAGGAGGAGGCATTGAGAAAAGTGCTGCGGCTGGGGACGCCTTCGCTCACGCAGACGAACCGGGCCTTTCACAAGCTGCTGCGCGACGGTGTGCCGGTGGAGTATCCCCGGCCCGATGGCAGCATCGCGGGCGATCATGTGCGGCTGGTGGATTTCGCCGATGTGCGGGCGAACGACTGGCTGGCAGTGAACCAGTTCACGGTGATCGAGGGCCAGCACAACCGCCGCCCGTACATCGTGGTGTTCGTCAACGGACTGCCGCTGGGCCTGATCGAGCTGAAGAATGCGGCGGATGAGGACGCGACGATCTGGAGCGCCGGGGCGGTTCCAAACCGCCCTTCCTTGGGATGGCCAAGAATCAGGTTATTTTCCTGCCTCTCTTGTCTTGGACCTGCGGGTGGTGGTGGTTGAGGCGGCAAGAGCCGCCACCGCGTCTTGCGCCGGTTGAGGACGCGGGCAAACAACGTGGAACCTTAAACTCGCCGTCTGCCAGGACGCCTTGCTTTTGGCTGGAAGCTTCCAGCGGCAGGTCAGTCGCGCTTGGGGTGATCGTGTGCGGAGGAGATCCAAAACAGGTAACCGAAGATGAGCAGGGTGCCGAAGCCGAGGGTGAAGCCCCAGGTTTGAGCGTGCTGGACGGGGTCGAGGACACGTCCGACAATGTCGCGGAGCAGCAGGTGTGGCCGCTGCACGATGTCCCAACTGTTCCAGCGTAGGAACCGGCCGAGATAGACGCCGAAACCGCTGAGCACGAGCGTGCCGAGGGCTGCGCTCCATCCTGCCACGCGTGAGTAGCGCCGCGCTAGCCAATGCTGAACCAGGCGTAGGGATTGGAAGCCGAACCACAGGGACACGAGGGCGAAGGACAGCAGCATGAGCAGGTCCAGCCACTGCGGCACGTGCCGGTTGCGGCTGGCATTGAGATGGATCAGGTCGGTGAGGACATACGGCGCGTTCGGGAAGAACAAGAGCCAGAGAGCGAGCAGTGGCAGGGCTAGGGCGAGGCGGTTGATGCGTCCCAGTCCGAGGCTAAGGCCGAGTGGGATGGCGGCGAGGAAGAGATTCCACAGCATGAAGACATAGTGATAATGTCCGGCCAAGTTGAAACGCACACTGAGCACGGCACAGCACCACAGGCAGGCGAGGAGATTGAGCAGCAGAACACGACGGGGCATGCGGTAAGATACGAGCGCTGGGAGTGCTGCGGCAAGCGGGCTATCTTTCTATGAAGATGAATTCACACCGGGTTCACGGGGTTTTCATGCATTGGCAAGGGAATGGCTAGGCAAGGGAATGACCGGGCAAGGAAATGACCATCCAAGGGAATGGTCCAAGTCAGAAATTCCTTTGCCTGATCATTCCTTTGCCAAAATCAAGGCTCTGCGCACTCAGGCAGCTTTGCGCCTGGTCTGCTTGGCCGCTTTGAGCTGTCCGCAGCCTGCCGCCACATCAATCCCGCGTCTCTGCCGAATGGTGCAGGGGAATCCGGCGTCTTGGAGGATGCGGTGGAAGGTGTCGGCGGCGGTGTCGCTGCTTTCGGTGCCGGTGTAGCCTTCGGTGCGGTTGAGCGGGATGAGATTGATGTGGGCGTCGAGTCCGTGGAGCAGTTCGGCGATGCGTTGCGCGTGCTCGGGGGTGTCGTTGACGCCGTGGATCAAGGTCCACGCGAAGAAGATGCGGCGACCGGTTTGCGCATTGTAGCTGCGGCAGGCGGCGATGAGCTCGGCGAGCGGCCAACGCTGGTTGGCGGGGATCAATTTCGCGCGTTCTTCCTCGGTGGCAGCGTGGAGGCTGACGGCGAGGTTGTAGGGCCGGTTTTCTGCGGCCATGCGCAGAATGCCGGGCACAACGCCGACGGTGGAGACGCTGATCTTGCTGGGGCCGATGTTCAGGCCGCGGGTGTCGCAGATGATGTCGAGCGCGGTCATCACGGCGTCGTAGTTGTGCAGCGGCTCGCCCATGCCCATGAAGACGAGATTGCGCAGACCTTTTTCGCCCTTCGCACGCAGGATGCGCTGCGCATGCAGCACCTGGGCGACGATTTCTCCAGGGCGCAGATGCCGCACGAAGCCCATCTGGCCCGTGGCGCAGAAGACGCAGCCCATCGCACAGCCGGCCTGGGTGCTGACGCAGGCGGTGTGGCGGCCGGGGTAGCCCATGATGACGGTTTCGATCTCCTGCGCGTCGGCCATGCGCAGGAGGAATTTGTGCGTCAAACCATCGCTGCTGGGTGTGTCGGACGAGACGGGCGGCACATCGAGCGAGCAGGAGCCGTCGCTGAGCACTTTCGTGAGCCATTGGCGCAGCGGTGGCACGAGATCTTCACGGGCGAGGGGATCGACCATCGCTTTGTAGTGCAGCGTGTTCCAAAGCGTCCGAGTATGCGCCGGACGCAACTCTGCGGCCACGATCAGCTCACGGAGCTGGTCGAACGTGAGGTCGTGAAGCGAGCGGGGCATACGGATAGGACGATGGCAGAAAGACGAATGCCGGCATCAGGTGAGGAAGGGATTCTCCGCACGTTCGCGACCGATGGTCGTGTCGTCGCCGTGGCCGGGGAAGACACGGGTTTCGTCAGGGAGGGGGAACAGCTTCGTTTCGATGCCGGTGAGAAGCAATTCGGTGGAGCCGCCGGGGAAGTCGGTGCGGCCGATGCCGTCAAGAAACAGCACGTCACCGCCGAAGAGCAGGTTTTGCGCGGCAAGATGGAAGCACAGGCTGTCGGGCGAATGCCCCGGCACATGGTGGAGTCCCCACGTCGCGCCGAGAGCTTCCAGGGTGCTTTGGCCTTCGAGCACTTCATCGACTGTAAATTCCGGCACGGAGAACCAACTGCCCGTCACAGCCCCGTAGAGTCGCTCCAGGGTCAGATCACGCGAGAAAGGGGCAAAGGCGTAAACCCGGCAGCCGTGCTGCGCTTTGACGGCGGCGGCATCCAAGACGTGGTCGAAATGCTGGTGCGTGAGCAAGAGAACGTCCACGCGCAGATTTTGCTTCTTCAGCCAGCCAGCGATGCCGTCCGGTGCGTCCACGAGCACAGTGCCTCCAGGTAGGCTGAGGAGATGGCCGTTGGTGGCGGCGATGCCGCCGGTGTAGGTGATGATTTCAGACATGGGGACGGCGAAAGACGGGAAAGAGTTGGACTTTTCAACACGGAAAAGGCAAAATCGCGAAGCAAATGTGGCCGCGAGGCTCGTTATACCTCAGGACGTTACCCTCCATGACTCGATCCTTCTTTACCCCTTTTGTGGCCGCAGCCTCTGCCGTCGCTCTTTTTCTCCCTTCGGCAAATGCGGAGACCAATCACGGTTTGGTTTCCATGCATGTGGCCTACATGCTTCAGAATCACCACATCTCAAAACGGGACTTCGATGACGCCATGTCCGGTAGCATGCTCCAGAACTACCTGAACATGCTCGACTTCAAGCACATCTTCTTCACCGAGAAGGATGTGAAGGAGTTCAAAGACAAGTACGAGACGACGCTCGATGACCATGTGCTGATGCGGAACATCAGCCCCGCCATCGAAATCTACGACATCTACAAGGAGCGCGTGAAGGAACGCGTCGAGTTCCTCAAAAAGGCCATCGAATCAGAAAAGTTCAGCTTTGACTCAAAGCGCAACATCGAGATCAAGCGCGACAAGGCTCCCTGGCCGAAAGACAAAGCCGAGCAGGACAAGCTCTGGCTCGACATCATTGAGGACAACCTTCTCGCCGAGCGCCTTGTCGATGAGGCACGCGTTCGTGACGATAAGAAAAAAGCAGAGAAAGCCGCTGCAGCCAAAAAAGACGGCACAGCTGCGGCCAAGGTGGAAGCGAAGCCTGTGGCCGAAGCGGCCAAGGTGGAAGTGAAGCCCGTGGCCGAAGCGCCGAAGGCTCCAACCGAAGCCTCGAAAGTCGCCGCTGCACCCGAAGCCAAAAAAGAGAAGGATGAGAAGGACATGACGCCCAAAGAGCGTGTGTTGAAGGACTACAACTCCCTGCTCGAAAGCATTGAGGAGAACGACAGCAAGGATGTCGTGAACTTCTTCCTCTCCAGCCTGGCCACCGCTTATGACCCGCACACGGAGTATATGAGCACCGACGAGAGCGACAATTTCAAGATTCACATGTCGCACAAGCTCGTGGGTATTGGCGCACTGCTTGGCCAAAAAGATGACGGCGCTGAAATCCAAGGCATCGTCGTCGGTGGCCCGGCTGACAAGCAGGGCGAGCTCAAACTCAACGACCGTATCATCGCCGTCGCCCAAGGCGACGATGAATTCGTCGATGTGAAGTATCTCAAGCTCCAGAAGATCGTCGATATGATCCGCGGTGAAAAGACCACCACCGTCCGCATCAAGATCGTCCCTGCCGACGATCCTTCTGGCAACCGCATCATCGCCATCATTCGCGACGAAGTGCCACTCAAAGAAAAACTCGCCAATGCCGAGATGCTTGTCACCCCGCCAGACCTCGGCAAGCCACTCAAGGTCGGCTGGATCAATCTTTCGAACTTCTATGCTGACATGGAAAACGGCACCGTCAGCACCAGCGCTGACGTGGAGCGCCTGCTCCGCCGCCTCATGAAGGAAAAGATCGACGGTCTTGTGCTCGACCTTCGCGACAATGGCGGTGGCTCTCTTGATGAGGCCATCAAGCTCACCGGTCTCTTTGTTCCCTCTGGTCCGGTCGTTCAGGCCAAAGACTGGCGCGGCAGCATCACCTGGCGTGACAGTGACAATGAAAAGCCCGTGTATGACGGCCCCATGATCGTGCTGGTGAACAAGGCCAGCGCCTCTGCCTCTGAAATTCTTGCCGCCGCCCTCCAGGATTACCGCCGCGCACTCATCGTGGGTGATCAGTCCACCTTTGGCAAAGGCACCGTGCAGACCATCCTCCCCGTCGAGCGCTACATGTCCTTTTTCAGCGACAAAAAGAATGCCGGCGATCTCAAGGTGACGATTCAGAAGTTTTACCGCATCGCCGGTG
>JAJTDU010000122.1 GCA_021298725.1 Verrucomicrobiaceae bacterium
TCGAGTTTGGCGAGGATGAAGTGGTCGAGCTCGTTTTTGGGCCACGATGGGTTTTGGATCGACGGAAGGGCCGGGCGGGTGGGTGGCAAGTAACTCCAGTGCTTGAGGGTTTCGAGTTTGTCCGGCCACTTGGCACCCGCGCGGATCCAATCGCGAAGATGCGTGATTTCTGCGGCGGTGAGGCGTTCGCCACGCTTGGGCATGGCTTCCTTGTCTTCTTTCGGCAAGGCGATCCGGCGCAGGAGGTCAGGGCCGATTTCGAGATGCTTGGCGGCAGCAGCGTCGAGGCGGAGATCACCTTTTTGCACCTCGCTGCCATGGCACTCGAAGCAGGCTCGCTGGAGGACGGGGAAGACGTCTTTGGCGAAGTCGGCGGGCGCGGCGTCGAGAATCGTGGCAGCAAGCAGCGTGATGAAAGCGGTGCGGATCATTTTGCTCCTTCAACGAGACTGCGACGAAAGACTTTCGGCATTGATCAAGCCCGCGCAGGCGACAGTGCCACGCCCGTCTGCCTAGAATGGCCTTTTTCGCCTGCAAAGTGCGGAACGCCGCTCTTTTGGAATTGCCTGCGCGCCGTGCGTGATTCCGCGAATCGCGATTGCTCGTCCCTTGAGCCTGTTTACTTCTCCACGACCATGAACCGACCCACGCTACCCACTTTCGTCTTTGCCATGCTCACCTCTGCCGCACTTGCTGAAGGCGGCTTTTACGGCGATCCGCCGGATGCAACCCATCCGTGGGGGATTCATGACATGAACCGGCCGCAGCCACCGCGTGTGGAGCCAGGCAATGCCATGACTGCGCCATCCGACGCGGTCGTGCTCTTCAGCGGCAAGCCGGAGGAGATTGAAAAATGGATCTCCGACAAAAACGGCGAACCGACGAAGTGGGTCGTCAAAGACGGCGTGCTGCAATGCGTGCCGGGCAGTGGTTACATCCGCACGAAGGAGGAATTCGCCGACTGCCAGCTTCACATCGAGTGGAGTGCGCCGAGCAAGGTCGAGGGCAACAGCCAGGGCCGTGGCAACAGCGGCGTTTTCCTCATGGGCGCGGTGGAGGTGCAGGTGCTCGACAATTACAACAACCCCAGCTACCCGGACGGCATGGCGTCATCCATTTACGGCATCAATCCGCCGCTGGTGAATCCACTGAATGCTCCCGGCGAGTGGCAGAGCTATGACATCGTCTTCCGCCGCCCGATCTTCAAAGACGGGAAGGAAATCGACCCCGGTTACATCACGGTCTTGGTGAATGGTGTGCTCACGCAGGACCACACACCACTCGAAGGCGGCGGCGGGCACATGCGACGCTCCAAACCGAAGGCATTCCCTGAAAAAGGCCCGCTCAAAATTCAGGATCACGGCAATCCCGTGCGCTTCCGCAACATCTGGTATCGCCCGCTGCCCAAGCGTGCCGTCGATGGCGGCGAATACAGTCGCATGAGCGAGGAAGCCACCGCGGCGAAGCGTGCCGAGATCGCCAAAGGCATCCGCGAGGACGCCGCGAAGCACGAAGGCAACGCAAAGATGCTCCGCCTGTTTGAATCACTCTGCTACGCGGAGAATGCCGAGGCTAAGGAGTTCGCGCTCGCCGCCGTGAACGATTTTGCTACCGCAATGAAAGCGGTGCCTGCGGGCAAAATCGAATCCAAGAAGGGTGAGATCCTGCAGGTGACGAAGGCGCTGCGCTATTTGGCGCAGTTCAAGATTCTTGCCGAGGAGCCTGCGGCCCGGCAGGAGCTGGAGGCCATCATCAAGACGAACGACTGGGAGCCGAAGAAGAAGTAAACGCGGAAGCGTGGGCCGTCTGTGGTTGGCGAATTTGATCGCCTCCTTGCAGGTGGAGGTGAAAAGCTGGTGTGGCGAGCGTCAAGGGCTGCAAAACCCTTCACGCTACTTTGGGTTGCAAAACCACCGCTCCCGTCCTGCTTCAGGCGATGACCGAACAGCTCTCCCTCCACCTCCGCCAAACCGGCGTCATCGCCGTGCTCATGATCGACCGTGCTGACGATGCCGCACCATTGGCGCGGGCATTGCTCGCTGGCGGTGTCGATTGCATCGAACTCACGCTGCGCACCGATGCCGCGCTCGAATCGCTGCGGCGCATCCGTGCCGAGGTGCCGGAGATGACCGTTGGCGTGGGCACGATTTTGACTCCCAAACAGGTCAACGAGGCCAAAGAAGCAGGTGCGAGCTTTGGCGTAGCGCCAGGGATGAATCCGCGCGTCGTTGCAGAGGCCAAACGCATCGGGCTGCCCTTCGCGCCGGGCGTTTGCACACCGACGGACATCGAACTGGCCCTCGAAGCCGGTTGCAAGCTGCTCAAGTTTTTCCCCAGCGAACCCAGCGGCGGCCTTGCCTATCTGCGCACGATTTCGGCACCCTTCATGCACCTCGGCGTGCAGTTCATCCCGCTCGGCGGCGTCGGCCCGGCGAATGCGGCGCAGTATTTGAAGGAGCCTTCCGTGCTGGCGCTCGGGGGTTCATGGCTCGCACCAAAGGATTTGATCGCCACGGGCGACTGGGCAGCGATCACGAAGCTCGCGCGTGAGGCCAGTGACATCGTCAAACAGGTCCGCCCATGAGCCGCGTCGTCACGTTCGGCGAAATCATGGCCCGCATCGCCACGCCAGGGTTCGCGCGGTTTCAGCAGGCCATGCCGGGCAGTGTGAATGTCACCTTTGCAGGTGCGGAAGCATCCATCGCGGCTTCACTGGCCTATCTGGGCATCGACGCGGCCTTCGTGACTGCTTTGCCGGATCACGCCATCGCCGATGCGTGCGTGGCCGACCTGCGTGGCCTTGGGGTGGAGACGAAACACATCCTGCGCACACCTGAAGGCCGCCTGGGCATCTACTTCCTCGAACACGGTGCCAACCAGCGTGGTGGCAACGTCATTTACGATCGCGATGGCTCCGCCGTGGCCATCACACCCGCGTCCACCTACGATTGGGATGCGATCTTCACCGGCTGCGAGTGGTTCGTCATCTCCGGCATCACGCCCGCCATCTCGCGCAACGCCGCCGAGGTCGCGCTCATCGCCGTGCAGGAAGCCGCACATCGAAAAATCCAAGTCGTGTGCGACATGAATTACCGCACCAAGCTCTGGCGCTGGGAGCCGCCTCTTTCGGCCCGCGAACTCGCCACGCGCACGATGCAAGCGCTCCTGCCGCACGTCACCGTTTTCGTCGGTGGCATCAGCGATGCCACTGCCATGCTCGGCATCGACTTCAGCGCTGATTTGAAGACGCTGGGGAAGCAAATCGTCGCCGAATTCCCCAATCTCACCCACGCCGCCTTCACGCTGCGCGATGGCAGCACCTCCGCCGCGCAAAACTTCAGCGGTGCGCTTTACGAAGCCGCCACTGGCACGCTCCACACCGCACCCGCTTACACCATCACGCCAATCATCGACCGCCTCGGTGCTGGAGACGCGTTCACGGCGGGCTTGGTGTTTTCCTTCCTCCAAAAGACCACCGCTCAAGCCGCCATCTCCTTCGCCACCGCCGCCGGATGCCTCGCGCATTCGATTGAAGGCGACTACAACTACAGCACCCGCGCCGAAATCGAAGCCCTGATCCAGGGCGATGCCGCAGGCCGTGTCAGCCGCTAATTTCATCATGTCAACTACCACACCTCAATCTACCGACCGTTGGTCTCTCGAATCCTGGTTCTCTGGCTTTGGCAAACCTGACTACATCGACTTCAAAGCCGCGCTCGTGTGTGATGTCGAGGCGTTGAAGACCCAAGCCGCCGCTTTGGGCAGCGAAACGAACGAAATGGTGTGCGTCATCAATGCGCTGGAGTCGCTGGGCGACCGCCTCGGTCATCTGTCCGCTTATCTTGGCTGCTTGTCGGCGGACGATGCCAATGATGAAGCCGTGAAGGCGGATGAGGCGTGGATTTCGACGCTGGAAGCCGAAAGCACCAAGCTCCAGGCCTCTCTGCGCTCGGCGCTGGCCGCTTTGAGTGATGCCGCATTCGCCACGTTGCTTGCCGATGCCTCATTGAAGCATGCCGAACACGCGGTGCAGCGCATGCGCTACGAAGGCCAGCATCAGATGAAGTCGGAGATGGAGGCGCTGGCTGCGGATCTGAATGTGAACGGGCTGCACGCTTGGGGACGCCTTTACGACACGCTCACCGGCAAGATGGAGTTCGAGATGACTTTCCCGGATGGGCACAAGGAGACTGTGCCGATGTCACGTCGCCGTGCGCTGATGTCCGAACCGGATCGCAAGCTGCGTGAAGCGGCGTTTCATGACGGGCAGAAACCGTGGAATGATCACGCCACGACGCTCGCCGCCGGTTTGAACGGCATCGCTGGCACACGCCTCAGTTTGTATGGCCGTCGTGGCATCCCGCACTTTCTCGACACGCCGCTGTTTGATGGCGCGATGAGCCGCAAGTCGCTCGATGCGATGCTGGAGGCCATTCACACGCACATTGAGCTGCCGCGTCGTGCATTGCGGAAAGCGGCGAAGCTGCAAGGCACGTCCGCGTTGCACTACTTCGACCTCGAAGCACCGCAAATCGCCCCGCCCGACGAAAAAGAGCTCACTTGGGATGAGGCCTGCGCGACGGTCGATCAGGCCTTCAGCGCCGCGTATCCGCAACTCGGCGCGTATTTTCGTGAAATGCTCGCGCAGCGCTGGATCGAGGCCCAACCACGTGCGGGCAAGCGTCCGGGCGCGTTTTGCACGGGTTCGCAGCTCAAGCACGAGGAGCGGGTCTATATGACCTTTCACAAGACCGTGCATGACATGGTCACACTCGCGCATGAGGTCGGTCACGCGTGGCACTCGTGTGTGCTGCGCCCTGCGCGATCATTTGCAGCCAGCTATCCGATGACGCTCGCGGAAACAGCTTCCAATTTTGGCGAGATGATCCTGCTCAGCGGCCTCATGAACGATCCTGGCATCACCGAGGCCACGAAGGCCTACCTGCTCGATCAGGAGATGCTGCGTGCGCACGCTTACCTGATCAACATCCCCATGCGCTACGAGTTCGAGAAGGCCTTCTACACCGAGCGTGCGTCCGGCGAGGTCTCCGTGTCGCGTCTGAGCGAACTCATGAGCGAAGCGCAACGCAAGCTCTACGGCGACACACTGCTGCCCGATGGCACCGACCCGATGTTCTGGGCCTACAAGATGCATTTCTTCATCACCGGCGTCTCCTTCTACAATTTCCCCTACGTCTTCGGCTATCTGCTCAGCCAGGCGCTCTTTGCCCGCTTCAAAGTCGAGGGCGCTGCATTCCTGCCACGCTACGAAGCCTTCCTTGCCATGACCGGCAGCGCGACGTGCGAGGAAGTGGTGAAGCAAACGCTCGGTGAAGACCTCACCAATCCCGAGTTCTGGGCCACGGCGCTGAAAGCCATGGAGCCGTCACTCGTGGCGTATGAGAAAGTGGCCGTATAGTAGCCATCAGCCTCTCTCGTTTGCCTGCGCAGTTCATGAAAGCACTCCGGCTCACCTTCATCATTGGTTTCGCCATCACCGCAAATGCCAGTGAGATCGACGCGCTGCTCGCCAACGACTGGCAGCAGCACAAGCTCACGCCAAATTCACCGGCGAGCGATGAAACCTTCGTCCGTCGCGTTCATCTCGACATCATCGGCCGCATTCCGACGCTCCAAGAGACGCAGGCGTTCCTAAAAAACACGGGCAATGACAAGCGTTCGAAGCTGATCGATCAACTGCTCGCCAGTGAAGGCTACAACCAGCACCTGTTTCATTTCTGGGCTGATCTGCTGCGCGTGCAGTCCCGTGCCAACAGCGGCCAGGGCGACATGACCTCCAAGCCCTACCTTGAGCATGTGAAGCGCCGCATTCGCGAAAACATGCCCTATGACGCCTTCGTGCGCGAGCTGCTCACCGCGCAGGGCAAAGTCTGGGACAATCCCGCCATCGGCTACTACATGCGCGACATCGGCATGCCGCTGGACAATCTATCGAACACCACCCGCATCTTCCTCGGCACGCGCATCGAGTGCGCCCAGTGCCACAACCACCCCTTCGACAAATGGACGCAGATGCATTTCTACCAGATGGCTGCCTTCACCTATCCGCTGGAGACGAATTTCACCGGCGTCTCGGATCAAGGCGAGTTGATGGAACTGAAGCGTGTCGCGGACAAAAAGCCCGAACTGGCTGTGCAAACCCGCCACATGGGCCGCGTGTTTGAGAACCTCGGCGACTTCGTGCGCTACAGCAAAGTACAGACGCTCCCCAGTCGCGTGCTGAAGCTGCCGCACGATTATCAATACACCGACGCGAAGCCGCAGGCGGCCGTTAAGTCCGCCACGATGCTCGGGAAACCCATCAGCGGTGATTTGC
The DNA here is from genome assembly GCA_021298725.1 of Verrucomicrobiaceae bacterium. Taxonomy (GTDB): domain Bacteria; phylum Verrucomicrobiota; class Verrucomicrobiia; order Verrucomicrobiales; family Verrucomicrobiaceae; genus Prosthecobacter. The sequence goes on from JAJTDU010000122.1 coordinate 6,338, forward strand.
AGGCCTTCGCGGACTGGCTGACTTCGCCGCAGAACCCACGCTTCACCAAGGTGATCACCAACCGCCTGTGGAAGAAGGTTTTCGGCGTCGGTTTGATCGAGCCGGTCGATGAACTCTTCGACAACACGGTGGCGATGCATCCAGCGCTCATGTCGCATCTTGAAAAGCTCATGATCGAACTTCGCTACGATGTGAAGTCCTTTCTGCGCGTGCTTTACAACACGCAGGCTTATCAAAACGAGGCCACGAAGACCGAACTCGTTCCTGGCGAGGTCTATCACTTCACCGGTCCAGTTCTGCGCCGGATGACGGCGGAGCAGATTTACGACAGCTTTGTCACGCTCATCCATCCCACGCCCGACCTGCCGCGCCGGAACGGCATCGACGCCGAAATGGCCCAGAAGCTCGTCTATCGCGGCAAACTCAGCGACGCGCTCGATCTGATGACCCCGCAGGAGATTTTCGATGGAGCGATGAAGGCCTCGGAAGTCTATGAATCTGTCTCCGCGCGCGCCAAACCGCTGCGCGACGCCTACACCGCCGCGCAGAAGGCCAAGGAGAAGGAAAAGATCGCAAAGCTAAACCTCGAGATTCGCAGTATCGAGTTCGTCGCCCGCACCGGCATCCATGATCACGTCGTTGTGCCTGCCGTGGCCCGCCTTTACACGAAAAAGACCGGCAAACCGGCGCCGCCGCCGATTCCCGTGAAAAAACCGACGATGGAGGAACTCAAGAAAGCCGGCCAGAACCGCGCCTACATCGACGTGCCCGGCTACGACATCGACCAAGCCATCCCACGCGAGGAAAAGAAGGCTCAAGAGGCTCGCGATGCTGTCTTCCGTCAGGAGGTGAAAAGTCTCCACATCACGGATGTCGATGCTTATCTCCAATCACGCCGTGCCCAGGCCAAAGACTGGCCCCGTGCCGCCGAACTCGATTCTCCCGCGCCCCGCGGTCATTATTTGCGCGAATTCGGTCAGAGTGACCGCGATCTCATCGACAACGCCAACTCCGACGCCTCCATGCCGCAGGCGCTCGTCTTGATGAACAGCGAGTTGTTTGAAGCCATCCTCAAACCGCACACGCAACTGCGGCTGAACCTCGCAGCGGCCAAATACCCCGACGACCAGCTCACCGCCCTCTATCTGACGCTGCTTTCGCGTCTGCCGACCGAGGCCGAACAGGCCGCGTGGGCCAAGTCAGGCCTCAGCAGCCCCGAAGACCTCGTTTTCGCGCTGATCAACACGCAGCAGTTCATCTTTGTGCGTTAACCTATCCGCATGCCGCATGAAGTCGCCTGGAGGGAGGGCGAGGCGAAGCTGAAGGCCACGGGCCAGGGGCTTGACTGCTGCTCCGACCGGGCCGCCCTCCCCGTACAAAC
>JAJTDU010000123.1 GCA_021298725.1 Verrucomicrobiaceae bacterium
AAACTCAGCCGTGACTTCGACGCAGACGGTGTGCAGGCCCACATCACCGGGACCGGTGCGGCAGTAGCCGTCGCGGTAAAATCCGGTCATGGGTTGGCGACAGCAGCAGGTGAGGGCGGTTCCGAGGACGTTGGTGCGCATGGGGGGCTTGGGTGGATTCGACTGGCAGTCGAATGCTTGGATGGGTTCGGCTTCGATTGCCAATCGAAGCTACTTTTTCCACGAAGGACCGACAGGTTCGGCTTGGAACTTTTCTGGCTGATCCCCCTTCTTTTCACGGTTGTTTTGGGTAAAGACGCCATCGACCGCGCATTGGATCTCAAAGGCCTCGCCCTTGCTGGTATCGATGGAGTTGTCGCTGATGTACGTTTCGACCGGCGGCAGCGTGGCTTTCTTGTTGCCGCTCATGCCGATGAGGATGTTGTGCTCGCAGTTGATGAAGCGGTTCCCTCGGATCTCGGCGTGTTTGGCCTGAAAGTAGCCGTTCGCAGGTGAATCAGGGATGCCAAGCATGATGCTCAAGGCGCTGCGCCCATCATCCCCCGTGAGATTCTCAAAGTGATTGCCGGTGACGATGTGGTGCTCGCCAATGACTCGCACGCCACCTGCCCCTTTGGCCCCCGCACCATCAAAAACGTTGTTCTCGACGATGCAGCGGTTGCCGTGGCGCAGCGTGAGCGTGCCGGACACGCCTTTGAAGGTGTTGAATCGATAAAAATTGCCGCAGGACTTGTTGGAGATGCACTCGGCCTCGCCATCGCATTTCTCGAAGAGGTTGTGCTCCACCACGCAGGCGGCGGTCTGCATCGAGGTCTTGCTGTCGCCGAGGCGGATCGTTTCGCCGCCGTTCTTGCCGAGTTTTCGGCGCGGGCCGAAGTGATTGTGGTCGCAGTGGTCCACGCGGTTCCGGGCACCGTAGATCGACACAAACTGGGCGGAATTCTTCGAAACAAGCGGCGTGTCATTCGTCACCGCGCAGTGGGTGATGCGGCAGTCGCTGGCGAGCTGCTTGGAGTCTAGGCGCAGTTCTAGAACTTGCTCCCCCGTCGGATTCTGAAACCACAGACCATCCACCACGACGTGCGCTCCGCCCACCGAGAGGCGTGAGTCGCCCGTGAACACCACCTTGCCCGGCGTCTGCGCCTTGATCGTCACCGGCTTCTCCGCCGTGCCTTCCGCACGAATCTTCAGCCGCGCATCGGCCCAGGTGCCGTCTTGGAGGATCAGGGTATCTCCTGCTAGTACAGTTTTGGCAGCATCGGCGAACGCGGCGGCGTCAGCGACGGGGATGTCTTTGGCAGAAATGGGGAGGGCGAGGGTGAGACTCAGGAAAAACAGACGCATGCCACATAGGAGGCGGCAGTCAGCTTGACGGCAAGGCGGTTTTCCAGCACACTCCCAGCATGACTTCACTGCCTGAAACCAAAGCACGCACGAAGCTCCGCCAGTTGATGGTCGAGACGGCGGACTCCCATGAGCCGATTCAGATCACGACCACTCGTGGCAACGCCGTGCTGATCTCTGAGGATGACTGGCGCAGCATTCAGGAGACGCTGCATCTTTTGGCGATCCCCGGCATGCGTGAGTCGATCCGCAAAGGCATGCGTGAGCCATTGTCCAAAGCCTCCAAGAATCCCGGCTGGTGAACTGGACGGTCTTCTATACGAAGCAGGCGCAGAAGGATGCGAAGAAGGTCGCCTCCTCGAACTTGAAGTCTCAGACGCAACGGCTGCTCGACGTTCTGGCCAAGAATCCGTTTCAAACCCCGCCGCCCTATGAAAAACTGGTGGGCGATCTGGAAGGTGCCTATTCGCGGCGCATCAACATCCAGCATCGGCTGGTTTATCAGGTGTTTGTCGCCGAGCATGCCGTGAAGGTATTGCGGATGTGGACTCATTACGAATGAAGCGTTTGAACACTGTGGTCAGCCCCAAAATCGAAAGGAATCGACGAGCAGTTATGCGCCCAGAAGCCATTAGACAATTAATTGTCATCCACCTGTTGTTCCTCGTTTTCACAATTGGCGGATGCCGCCGGGAAGTGACGACGAATAGGCACGAGGTGAATCAAGCACAGCTTCAAAATGTGAGTATGAAAGAAAAGGAAGCTCTTGACCGCAAAAAAAGATCGATGGCTCAGCTTCGTGCGGAGAGAATACCCGTAAACGAAGGTCTTCCGATCATAGAGATAGAATCAGAGGCCAAGTTTCGCTCCACGGAACAAGTTGCGTTGCGTGCGATGGCGCTTTGTGTTGTCGCGTCTAGAGCCGAGGGATTGGATGAAAACATGACGAAAAAGCTGATCGCTGATTTCCGTCTCTCGGAGACTCTCACACCAAAAGAGAAAGAATTTATGTTCAATCCAAATCCTTCGGCACATGATCGCTCCCAGTTTGTCTGGAGGTATGAATGCTGTTGGGCGCTGCTATGGGCGCTTGGTTTCGTCGAAGATCTGAAAACTCCAAATAGCATTTGCGACGTTCAGTTGGTTGTAAGAATAATTCGCGATCATGGCCGCGATGATTTTTTGAAAAAAGCTAGACTGCGCTCCAAAGCCGAAATTCTCGACACGACCGACTTGGTTTATCGTTATCATTGGGCGGTGCGCGACGCCCAATTGAATGGTCGCAAATCGCCAACTGGGCTTAATCCTGACGTTGTTATGGAACGACATTATGTTCTGAATTGGCTTGTCGGATATCTTGGCCAAGAGTGGGACGACGTCTCAACCGACACTTAACCACGCGTCGATGATAACCAAGACTGCCTCACTGTTTGTTGCCGCAGATGCTTATTAATCAGAGGTGAGATTAGAATTTGTTCACAGATGTGAGTATTCCCATACTCAAAGCGACACCCCCCGCTTCCACGGCAGGAAGTCGTCTTGGCCTAGCGCCACAGCCTTCGGCGTGTAGTCGCCGCTGGCGGTGGCGAGGACGAGTTCGAGCATGGCTTCGCCCATTTGCTCGACGGTCTTCGCGCCGGTGATGATGGGGCCGGTGTCGAAGTCGATGAGGTCGGGCATGCGGCGGGCGAGGTCGCTGTTGGTGGCGATTTTGAGCGTGGGGCAGACGGGATTGCCGGTGGGGGTGCCGAGGCCGGTGGTGAAGAGCATCATGTTGCAGCCGCCACCGGCGAGGGCGGTGGTGCTTTCGACATCGTTGCCGGGCGTGCAGTAGAGCGTGAGGCCGCCGTGCTGGCGGATGGGCTCGGCGTAGTCGAGGACATCGACGATGGGGCTGGTGCCGCCTTTTTTGGCCGCACCAGCGGATTTGATGCCGTCGGTGATGAGGCCGTCGCGGATGTTGCCGGGGCTGGGATTGGCATCGAAGCCGGAACCGCAGGCCTGTGCCGCGCCTTCATAGGCACGCATGAGGCCGACGAATTTGTCGGCGAGCGCGGCGGTGACGCAGCGGTCGCTGAGGCTTTGCTCCACGCCGCAGAGTTCGGGGAACTCGCTCAAAACGGGCGCACCGCCGAGCGCGGCCAGGAGATCGGCGGTGTGGCCGATGGCAGGATTGGCGGAGATGCCGGAGAAGCCGTCACTGCCGCCGCATTCGACGGCCATGATCAGATTGCTCAGCGCGCAAGGCTCACGCGTCTGCTCGTTGGCGGTGGCGAGTCCGAGGAATGTGTCGCGGATGGCGTTGGCCATCATGTCGCGCTCGGATTTGCTCTTCTGCTGTTCATAGACGAGCAGCGGCTTGTTCATCCGCGGATAAAACGCGGCGAGTTCCTGCTCCAGCAGGCTGACCTGGGCGTGCTGGCAGCCGAGGCTCAGCACGGTGGCTCCGGCGACATTGGAGCTGTTGATGTAGCCAGCGAGCAATCGACACAGCGCCTGCGCATCCTGCCGCGTGCCGCCGCAGCCGAGACCGTGCTCGAGGAACTTCACGCCGTCGATGTTCTTGAAGACGCGGGCAGTGGCGGCGGAGGTTTCCGCTTCCAGCATGGCGGCTTCGATTTGAGCCCTGGAGGCACCTTCGCGCTGCATCTGCACCAAACGATGCGCGAACTGCTCATAGGGCGAGGTTTTGCCGTAACCGAGGCTGCGGGTGAGCGCCTCGCGCATGAAGGCGAGGTTGCGGTTCTCGCAAAAGACGAGGGGGATGACGATCCAGTGGTTCGCCGTGCCCGCAGGGCCGTGGGCGCGCTTGAAGCCGTTGAAGGTGCGGTTCTGCCACTTCGAGACATCGGGCGGCGTCCAGGTGTAGTCGCGTTGCTTGCCGCTGAAGCTGGAGGTGGCGTGGACGACGTTGTGCGTGTGGATGAGCGCCCCTGCGGCGATGGGCTGCGTGGCTTTGCCGACGGTCACGCCATACATGGTGACGAGGTCGCCCACGGCGAAGTCATGCGCGGCGAACTTCTGTTTGGCGGGGATTTTTTCCCGCAGCGTCCAGCTCTGGCCGTTCAGGGTGACGTTGGCTCCGGCTTCGAGATCGCGCAGGGCCACGAGGGCGTCGTCGGAGGGATGGACTTGGAGGATGGGGGACATGGGAACGAGAAATAAAGCGCGTGCCGGGGAAGGGAAGGCTGAATTTTGATCTTTGCGCTTTGGGGGGGAACGGCTTAGATCGCCGATATGCTCGAACTCAACAAGCTCTCCCACGTTGTCCCCGGCAAGCGCAAGGAACCACTCCGCGTGCTGGAACAGGTCAGCTTCATGGCACCGGGCGGTCATGTTTTAGCGGTGATCGGGCCTTCTGGCAGCGGCAAGACGACCCTGCTGCGCATCCTGGCCGGTCTGACCGAGCCGGAGGCTGGTGAGATCACCCTGCGCGGGCGCGACTTGCTGAAGCAGCCGCTTTATCCGAACCAGCTCGGCTGGGTGCCGTCTGGTGACGACAGCCTCATCGAACACCTCACGGTGCGGGAGAATCTCATCAGCGCGGCGCTGCTGCGTGGCGCATGCCGCACGAAGGACGAGATGCTCTCCCGCGTTTCTCATGTGCTGGTGACGGTGGGGCTGGAAAACATCGCCACGGAGCGCACTGCGGAGCTGGCGCTGCCTCAGCGCCGCCGCCTGAAACTCGGCCTCGCGCTGGTGGCCGATCCCGTGATCGTGCTGTGTGATGATTTCACCGTGGGCCTGGACGTGCGCAGCGAGCGTGAGTTTGAGGCGCTGCTCAAGCTGGTGGCCTGCGACCGGCCGGACCGCATCGTGATTCACGCGACGGATGCCCTGTCCAATCTGAGCGCCTACGACACGGTGGTGGTGCTGCATGAGGGCTATGTGGCCTTCCACGGCCCGGCACGCGCCATCCCGCATTACTTCACCGTGCCGACTTATGACGAAGTCTATGCGCGTCTGGCCAAGCGCCCCGCTCAGCGCTGGGGCGACTCGTGGATGAAACACCGCGACTCCTATTACGCCGCCTTCAAGCTGGGCGCGAAGGCCGAGGAGCTCTCGCCTGCGGAAGAAGATCCCGGTGACGCCGACCGCACCATCATGATGAAGCAGCGCGGCGAGGACGACGGGGAGGCGGAAAAGAAAAAGCCCGCCGAAGCCGAGGTGCAGCCGATCATTCCGCTGCCGGGCATGTTTAGTCAGGCGCAGCACTTGGTGCGCCGCCGCTGGTCGCTGCTGCGCAGGACGCCGCGTGAATGGATCACCCACGCCTCGCTGCTCGTCGGCGGGCCGGTCATTGCCGTGCTGCTGCTCTGGCCAAACAAAAAGCTCGTCGCTGAGGCGGCGAAGGGCGTCACGACCCCGGAAGTACTCTGGCCTGCCGCTCACACGGTCTCCATGATTGTGCTGATCCAGATCCTGCTCGTGCTCTTCATGGCCGTGCGGCTCGGAGCGCGGGAGATCGCGGCACGGCGGGCGATTTATGAGCGCGAGCGCATCGGCGGAGTCACGCCGGGCGCATGGCTGCTCGGCTCGATCCTGTTCATGCTGCCGATCATCCTAGTGCAGAGCATCTGGATGGAAATGTTTCTCGAAATCGTCTCCGGCGGTCTCCCCGGAGCCCAGGGGGCGAAGCTCCTCCTGCCTGCCCTCTCAGGCACGGCCTTCGCCGCCCTGTGCCTCGGCATTTCGGCCAACTCCAGCAGCGCCGAGCGCGCTCACAGCATTTCACTCACGCTGCTCTGCGCGAACGCGATTCTCTGCGGTGCCCTGCTCGGCTTCCCGCAGGCACTCGGCCATGGGGTGCATCCCTTCATCACGGCGCACTACGGCTGGTCTGGCATCATCGACACATTGCAACAAACGCCCTTCTTTGATCCCATCGACCAGTTCGTGAAGACGTGGTTCGCTGCGCCGAATCTGGCCATGATCATGCTGGGCGTGCACACCCTCGTGGGTGTGGCCTTGGCGTATGTGGGCCTGCGTCGGCGCGGGTAGCGCTGCGCGGTCCTGTGGCTGTGCCGTCAAAGGTCAAGGCGGCTCCAGCCTTCAAGAGGTGTGCTGGTGAACGTCCGGCGCTTGGCCACTCCTTGACCGTTGACCTCTTGATCCATCTGCCCTCCCTCTTCCTCCTCCCACCTCATGCCGCTCAACTTCGTCCGCTTCAAGCACGCCCGCTTCTCCGCCCGCTTCCCAGACACCTTTCGCTACTCCCGCTCGCATTACTGGATGGCTCCGGTGGAAGGCGAATCGAGTCTCTGGCGCGTCGGCTTCACCAAGTTCGCCACCCGCATGCTCGGTGAGTTGGTGGATTGCGATTGGAAGCCGGCTGAAGGCGGCCCCGTGTCCCCCGGTGACAACATCGGCTGGGTCGAAGGCTTCAAGGCGGCCTCAGATGTCTATTGCGTGATGAACGGTGCCTTCGCGGGTGGCAATCCGCTGCTCAAGCAAGACGCCTGCATCGTCCGCAGCGATCCGTATGAGCAGGGCTGGCTCTACGCCGTGCGTGGCGATCCCGAACCCGAAAGCATGGATGTGAATGGCTACATCGAACTCCTCGGCGGCACCATCCAGCGCATGGCCGAGGAAGGCCACGGCGAGGAAGGCGATGACGCCGGCTGAGACGCGGGGCCGCGATAAGATTGCCCCCCGCTTTCCAAGCTCCTTGCTCCAGGCGTCGTGCCTTGTAGCTTTCCGCCCATGGCTCTCGACACGATCAAAGACCTCATCCATTCCGACTCGCCGCGCTCCAGCATCCTCGCCCGCGGCTGGGTGCGCACGAAGCGCGACTCCAAGGCCTGCTCCTTCCTCGAAATCACCGACGGTTCCTGCTTCAAAGGCCTGCAAGTCGTCGTCGATGCCACACTGCCCACGGCGGACTTGCTCCCCCGCATCCTCACCGGAGCCTCCGTCGAGATCACCGGCGACTTGATCGCCTCCCCCGCCGCCGGGCAGAAGTGGGAAGTGCAGGCCCAAGCAGTCAAACTCCTCGGCGAGGCCGATGCCACCTACCCGCTGCAAAAGAAAGGCCACACACCCGAGTTCCTCCGCACCATCGCCCATCTGCGGCCGCGCACGAACCTCTTCGGCAGCGTCTTCCGCGTGCGCAGCAAGATGGCCTACGCCGTCCATCGCTTCTTCCAGGAGCGCGGCTTCTTCTACGTCCACACCCCCATCATCACCAGCAGCGACTGCGAAGGGGCAGGGGAGATGTTCCAAGTCACCACGCTGAAGCCCAACACGCCCACCAAGCCTGAGCAGGACTTCTTCGGCCGCCCCACCTACCTCACCGTCAGCGGCCAGCTTCAAGGCGAAGCCTTCGCCTGTGCCCTCGGCAACATCTACACCTTCGGCCCCACCTTCCGCGCCGAAAACAGCAACACCACCCGCCACGCCGCCGAGTTCTGGATGATCGAGCCTGAGATGGCCTTCTACGACCTCTTCGACGACATGACGCTCGCCGAGGAACAGGTGCGTTACCTCGTCCAGGCCATGTTCGACGAATGCCCCGACGAGCTCGAGTTCTTCAACAAGTTCATCGACAAAGGCCTCGTCGCCCGCCTCCAGCAAACGTTGGCCAAACCCTTCGAGCGCCTCAGTTACACCGACGCCGTCGATCTTTTGCTCAAAAGCGGCCGCAGCTTCGAAAACCCCGTCGTCTGGGGGGAAGGCCTGCAAACCGAGCACGAGCGCTTCCTCGCCGAAGAGCACGTCCAAGGCCCCGTCACCATTTTCAACTACCCCAAGGGCATCAAACCCTTCTACATGCGCCAAAACGACGACGGCCAAACCGCCGCCGCCATGGACCTGCTCGTCCCCGGCATCGGCGAAATCGTCGGCGGCAGCCAGCGTGAGGAGCGCCTCGACGTCCTCGAAGGCCTCATGGCCGCGCAGAACCTCGATCCTGTGAATTACTCCTGGTACGCCGACCTCCGCCGCTACGGCAGCGTCCCCCACGCCGGCTACGGCCTCGGTTTCGAGCGCCTCCTCATGTTCGTCACTGGCGTGCCAAACATCCGCGATGTCATCCCCTTCGCCCGCACACCGGGCCATGCGGCGTATTGACCTCGTATCGCTTGCCAAATAACCCAGCGCATGC
>JAJTDU010000124.1 GCA_021298725.1 Verrucomicrobiaceae bacterium
CATCAACCGAGAACCGAGAACCGCGAACCGCGCACACGCTTTTGCGCGAAGAAGTCGCCGAAGAAGACATCGCCCGCGTCGTCGCCAATTGGACCGGCATTCCCGTCTCACGCCTGCAAGAAGGCGAGCGCTCAAAACTCGTCAAAATGGAGGAACGCCTCGGCAAACGCGTCATCGGGCAAAAAGACGCCATCACCGCCGTCAGCAATGCCGTGCGCCGTGCACGTGCGGGCATTCAGGATGAAAATCGCCCGATTGGCAGTTTCCTCTTCCTCGGCCCCACCGGCGTCGGCAAGACGGAGCTGTGCAAAGCGCTCGCCGAGTTCCTCTTCGACGACGACAGCGCCATGACCCGCATCGACATGAGCGAATACATGGAGAAGCACAGCGTAAGCCGCCTCATCGGAGCGCCTCCCGGCTACGTCGGCTATGAAGAGGGCGGCCAGCTCAGCGAAGCCGTGCGTCGTCGGCCTTACAGCGTCGTCCTGTTCGACGAGGTCGAAAAAGCGCACCCAGATGTCTTCAACACGCTGCTCCAGGTGCTCGACGACGGCCGCATCACCGACGGCCAGGGCCGCACGGTCGATTTCAAGAACACGGTCCTCATCATGACCAGCAACATCGGCAGCAGCGCCATTCAGGACGTCAGCAATCCCGAGCAGCGCGATGCCTTGGTGCGCGACAGCCTGAAGCAGTTCTTCCGCCCCGAATTTCTCAACCGCATCGACGAGATCGTCATCTTCGACCGCCTCGACGCCGCGCAACTCGACCAGATCGTCAAGATCCAGCTCCAACGCGTCATCGACCGCCTCGCCAAGCAAAACATCCACCTCACCGTCACCGACGACACCACCCGCTACCTCGCCGACGCCGGCTTCGATCCCGTGTTTGGCGCGAGACCCCTCAAACGCGCCATCCAAAAGCACCTCCTCGATCCGCTGTCTCTCGCCGTCCTCGAAGGCGGCTTCAAAGACGGCGATCACATCACCGCCGTGATGAAGGGCGGGAAGCCGGTGTTTGAGAAGAGGTGAGTCTCAAGTTTCACTCGTTGACCGATACCGATTGATTGTTCCACAGCCACCATTCATCGGCAAGCAATCGGCGATGAAATGCCTGCGGATGCGGTCGAAGCGGGGCAAGACATCGTTTTCTGGCACATGATGGCCGCCCAGCTTCACTCGCAGCGCCACACGATCGACGGCCTGCGCTCCAGAGCCGATGACGATGTAGGTCTTGCTGCTGAGGGTGGGCTCGAGCGGTGAGAGGCCGTGTGCGATTTGACGGCGGACATTCCAGTCCGCCGCCCTTTGGGCTGATCTTTGATCAGTCTATCTGAAGCCTTCCCAAGGCTTTCGGCTCATCGGCATTGAGAAAGCGCATCAAGCCGAGGCGCGGCAGCAGCTCGCGGGCTAGCGTGGTCTTTCCTGCGCCATTGCAGCCGCCGAGGATGCGTAGGGTTGGCTTCATGGGGCCTCGAATGCCCAAGTTCCGGCGCTGTTCCATGCCAAACAGGCACACCGCACAGGCTGGCAGCCTGCTTCACGAGCCTGCTGGCATGAGTTTCCGTTTGAGCCGCCCGTGCTTTCGGGCTAGTCAGCGGGCCACCTTTTTACCATGAGCAGCCCCTCCGCACACACTTACAAAGAAGCCGGCGTCGATATTCACGAAGCAGCGTCGCTGGTCGATGACATCGGGGTTCTAGTGAAGCGCACGCAGCAGAAGCGGAAGCTGGCGAATCCCTTTGGCCTCTTTGCCGCCGCCTACGATCTCAGTGGCTACAAGCACCCCATGATCCTCACCGGCTGCGACGGCGTGGGGACGAAGATCGAGCTGCTGCTCAAGCACGACCAGCTCGAAGCTGCTGGCAAAGACTTGGTGGCGATGAACGTGAATGACGTGCTTACCACTGGGGCTGATCCGATCATGTTCCTCGACTACGTCGGCATCCCGAAGATCGACAAGCAGCAAATCACCCGCATCATCGCTGGCATGACGGAGTATCTGGAGGCCTGCAACTGCATCCTCGCCGGTGGTGAGACGGCCGAGATGCCCGGCATGGTGCCCGAGGGGATGGTGGAGCTCAGCGGCTTCGCCATCGGTGCCTGCGAAAAGGAAGACATGCTCGATCCCGGCACCGTCGCCGCCGGAGACGTGCTCATCGGCTGGCCCAGCGCTGGATTTCACGCGAACGGCTTCAGCCTCGTGCGTCGCATCATCGAGAAGGAAAATCTTCAGTTCAGCGAGGACGAAATGCGCACGCTGCTGCTGCCGACGCTGCTTTACCATGAAGAGACGAAGGCCCTCAAAGCCGCTGGCATCAAGCCCAAGGCCATGGCGCACATCACCGGTGGCGGTCTGCCGGAAAATCTCGGTCGCATCTTCCTCAAGCGCGGCCTCGGCGCGAATCTGCGCATTCCATTCTGGCAAAACGACGTGGTGCAGAAAGTCCTGCGTCACGCAGACCCGAAAGATGCCATCGACACCTTCAACATGGGCCTCGGCTGGGTCGCCATCGTCGCCCCTGGCGACGTGGACAAGGCGCTGGCCTGCGGCGAGAACGCCAAGGTCATCGGCACGATGGACACGAGCGCTCAGGTGAGCGTGGAAGTCATCTAAGTCGGAGAGGGATCATCCTGATCCCTCGTTTCCACTGCCGGGGGGATCAGGATGATCCCCTTTCTGGCTCAACGCCGACGACGTTGGTAAAACCCAAGGCCTAGCACCAGTAGCAAGAGGCTGCCTGGTTCAGGCACGGGTTGGAGCAGGCTGCTGAAGGTGTTGCTGGCGACGCTGGCACCGAGCACCGCACCATCTAGGTTGTCGCTCATCCAGTGGATTCCACCGTAGATGCGGCTCATGCCAGCCTCCTCCGCGGCCTCACTGAAACTGCTGTAGCTGCGGATGTAGCCGAGCGGGAGGAGCGGAGATTCGGAGTCCGTGGTGAAGGCAATGTCATCTGTTCCGAAGAACTCGGCCAGGATGGTGGCAGCGGCCATGCTGAAGGCACTGTGGCCGCTGGTGTAGGCCCCAAAGGACGGCGTTGCAATCAGCGGCGTCCAGGCGGCCTCTTCAAGGGTGTTGGGGTTGCCGTCAGTAGCAGCGGTCTTGATGGCCAGCATCGGCCGCCAGGAGTCGAAATAGACCTTGGCCTCCCAGGAGGCGATGCCGGTGTCTGCGTGAGCGATGTTCAGCAGGGCGAAAAGACGCGCGTTCTCCTCCACATTGAGCCCAGCGGCGGCGGATACGCTCTGGGCGATGCGATTCCAGTGGCCGGGGGGCGAGGCGGTGCCGGGCCCATCCACCCAAAAGTAGGCGATAGCCGTCTGATCCGCCGTCCGCACTGTGCTGGTGGTGCCGCCGATGGACTTGACCAGATTGAACTCGCTTTCGTACGCGCTGCTTTGCACCCAGGCCGCGTAATTGTCAGGCGAGTAACCGTTCGGCCCAGTGGGCCGGAATTGGCTGGCGGAAGTCATCGCAAAGGGGGTCATCTCGCTCCACTGCGGCTTCAGAAACGAACCGCTGCCACTGCCCCAGGCACCGGGATTGGTGCCCGACTGCCACCGCCCCACGGTTCCGAAGGGCTGAGGTGCGTAGCTGGATGCCGCGTCTTTGCCATCATTGAGGCGGGCGGTAATCATCGCCTGGGAAGCCGCTAGGCCCACCTCGATCCCACGTGTCCTGCTCTCATTGACCTGGATGGCGGTCATCTGGCTGTTGTAGAGATTGTCAAAACCCGCCTGGTAGGAGTTCCCCGCGCCATAGAGATCCGCGTAAATCGAGGTCAGCGTGTGATAAGCCGCCGTAGCTGCCGCAGCAGTCACGTCCGTGGAGCTGCCTGAGGTTGTGGGATCAAAATAGCCCAGGTAAGACGAATAGTTGCGGTTGATGGAGTTCACCGCGTCAAACATCGCCCCGCCGAGCATGCCCATGGTGCGTGAATTGCTCGGCGGAGACGCGCTGCTCCCCTCAGCGGCAAAAGTCTGGCGCAGCTGGGCGTTCCAATCCGTGATCACGTCCGCTGCCGCCGTGCCGAGGCCGACAAAGAGGAGTAAAAGCGGAACTCGAAGAGTTTTCACGGCCTGAAGGAGAGATCTAAACTTATTAAAAAATGCTTATTTTATGGAAATAGCAGCTCAAATCAATGCCCGGTTCATAATTTTCATAAATTGAAAGGTCCGGTCGGTTCAAACAGTGAATAGTAGTCATGCGCCGCCACCTCCCTGCCCTAAGCCTCGTTTTTCTGCTCTCCAGCCTTCTGTCAGCCCCTGCCCAGCAGCCTGCCGCCCCGGCCAAGGCCAAACGCGCTCCAAATCCCACCATGCAACCGCTTCAGGATGTCGCCGGTCTGCCGCGAGTGCTCCTGATTGGCGATTCCATTTCCATCGGCTATACCCTGCCGACGCGGAAACTGCTGGAGGGCAAGGCCAACGTCCACCGCATCCCCGCCAACGGCGGACCGACGAAGAACGGCATCGCGAATCTCAAGAAGTGGCTCGGAGACGGAAAATGGGACGTGATTCACTTCAATTGGGGCATCCACGACCTCAAGTTCATGCCTGATGGCAAACGTCAGGTCGAAGCTGCCGATTATGAGGCCAATCTTCGCAGCCTCGTCGCCACACTGAAGACCACGGGCGCGAAGCTCATCTGGGCCAGCACCACGCCCATCCCTGAGGGTGAGCTCAATCCTCAACGCAAGTTCGGCCAGGTGCCCGAATACAACGCCATCGCCGCCAAGGTGATGACTGAAAACGGCGTGCCCCTCAATGATCTCAATGCCTGGATGACGCCCCGCTTCGAAGAGCTTCACAAGCCGAAGGATCTGCATTACACCGAAGCCGGGAGCGAGCATCTGGCGCGGAAAGTGGCCGGGGCGATCACCCAGGTGCTGACAAAGTAGCCGAGCTTTTGTGCTCGCCATCTGGCGGTGGTTGCGGACATCATGGCCCGCCATGAACGCCCCGCACTTTTTCCGCCTGCTTGCCTTGATGCTCTTTTTCACCGGCAGCACGTCTCTTCTGGCCGCCGCCGACAGCGCAGAGGACGCCACCCCGGTCAAAGTGCGACCTTCCATGTTGTTGCCCGGCGTCAGCTTGTCCGAGGGCATTTCCGAGATCACCGGAGTCGCCATCAGCCCACTGCTAGGCGTCAGCGCCATGGGAGCTTGGACGTACTATCAAACGGAATCGCAACTGCGGCATCGGCTGCCGTGGTACTGCAACCCGTGGGTCTGGGGCACGGGGATGGCCTTGATCGCCGTCTGTTTTCTGAAGGATTTTCTGGGTGCCGCCGCCCCGCCGCTGGTCAAGAAACCGCTCGATTTTGCCGAACTGTTTGAGGACAAGCTCAGCGCCCTCGTGGCCAGCGTTGGCTTCGTGCCGCTCGTCGCGCTGGCCATCGCCCAGACTCAGGAAAAAACGCTGCAGTCTGCCGTGGACCTGACCGGCTCGGGCCTCGCCGTCATGCCGCTGTCAGGATTCATCGACTTCGGCGTGCATACGCCCTGGGTTTCCATTCCGATCGCCATGGTTGCCTTTGCGGTGGTCTGGCTCAGCTCGCACACGCTCAATGTGCTCATCGCGCTTTCACCGTTCGGCATCGTCGATGCCGGGCTGAAGCTCGCCAAGCTCGGCCTCATCGGTCTGGTCGCAGGCAGCACGATCGTGCATCCCTATGCCGGAGCGGTTGTCTCGCTGGCGCTGATTCTCATCGGTCTGCTGCTGGCCGGCTGGTCATTCCGGCTCACTCTGTTCGGCATGCTCATGGGCAGCGATTTTCTGCTGAACAAACGGGCCACGACCGCCGATCTGGACAGCGGCGTGCGGGGCTTTCTCGCCCGCCGCATGGAAGGCGTGCCGGTGCGCACCTTGGTCAAATGGCAGCGCGATCCCGAAGGCCGCCCGGCGCTCAGCTACCGCCCCTGGCTGGTGCTGCCGGAGCGCCGCATTGGGACCCCACAGTCGGAGATGGTGCTGCGCAAAGGTCTGCTGAATCCCTCACTGGCCCATCGTGCCGAGAGCGACGCACCGGCCCGCAGCAGCCTCATTCTGCTGCCACGCTATCGCAGGCTGGAGGAGGTCATCGCTCAGCGCTTTGGCTGCCAGGAAATCGTGGATGGCACCCTGCTGCGCGGCCTCAAAGCAGTGCGGCAATGGCTCGTGGAGATGCTTTCCGCCGGGAAAAACTTGGTGGAGTCACGGCGAAGTGAGAACGCGTGATGTTGCGCGGGCGTGAATCCCGCTTATCTACGCGGCCCGCTTATGCACAGCTTCCGCTACCATCAGGGCGAGTTATTCGCCGAAAACGTCCCGCTTCAGTCCCTCGCCGAAAAATACGGCACTCCGCTCTATGTTTACTCCAAGGGCACGATCTCGGGCCATTTCACCCGCCTTGATGCGGCGCTGAGCGGACTGGACCACCTCATCTGCTACGCGGTGAAGGCGAACTCGAACCTCGCCGTGCTCAGCACCATCGCCAAGCTCGGCGGCGGTTTCGACATCGTCTCCGCGGGTGAATTGTTCCGTGTCATCAAAGCCGGGGGGGATCCCGCCAAATGCACCTTCGCCGGTGTGGGCAAGACCCGCGATGAAATCGAATACGCCCTCAAGCAGGGCATTTACTGCTTCAACGCCGAGTCCGAGGCCGAGCTGCATTACATCAACAAAGTCGCCGGAGAACTCGGCCTCACAGCCCCCGTGGCCGTGCGTGTGAACCCAAACGTGGACGCGAAGACGCACGCCAAGATCACCACTGGCAAGAGCGAGAACAAGTTCGGCATCGACTTCGACCAGATTCTCGATGTCTATGCCCGCGTTGCAGCTGACTGCCCAAATCTCTTCATCAAGGGCCTGCAAATGCACATCGGCTCCCAGCTCACCAATGTGGACCCGTTCCTCGAAGCCGTGCAGAAGGTCATCCCGCTCGTGACGCAGGTGAAAAAGAGCTACGGCATCGAGTTCTTCAGCATCGGCGGCGGCATTGGCATCAATTACCGCCAGAGTCTCGACTCCGGTGACTCCGCGTGGTGGCAGGAAAATGCGGAAACGCATCCGCTCACCGTCCAGGCCTACGCCGACGCCGTGGTGCCGCATCTCGCGCCGCTCGGGCTGCGGATTCTGTGCGAACCCGGCCGTTTCATGGTTGGCAACGCCGGTGTGCTACTCACCAAGGTGCTCTACGAAAAGCGCGGCTCTGCCAAGATCTTCAAAATCGTCGATGCCGGTATGAACGACCTCATCCGCCCGACGCTTTACGAAGGCTGGCATCAGATCGTGCCGCTCAAGCAGCCCACGAACGACAAGGTCGAAAAAGTCGATGTCGTCGGCCCCATCTGCGAATCTGGCGACTTCCTGGCGCAGAACCGCGAACTCCCGCTCGTCAATGAAGGCGACTACCTCGCCGTGCTCAGCGCCGGTGCCTATGGCTTCACCATGGCCTCGAATTACAACACCCGCCCAATGCCCGCTGAAATCCTCGTCGAAGACGAAAAAGCCACCGTGGTACGCGAGCGCCAGACGCTCGATGACGTGCTCAAAGGCGAGCACATTGCGTGAACTGCCATTTTTTAACCACTAATCATCACTCATCTTCACTAAAGCCCGGATCAGAATATTAGAGTTCATTAGTGTCCCATCAGTGGTTCCAAACCCGCCGAAGACCGCCGAAGCCTTTGAGGCGCTGTATCAGACCATCGGCGAGCTGGAGGCCTTCAAGCCCTCGTTTGTCAGCGTCACCTACGGCGCGGGAGGTTCCACGCGTGAACTCACGCACGATCTCGTCGTCCGCATCAAGACCACCACCTCCCTCGATCCCATCCCGCACCTCACCTGCGTCTGCCACAGCGAGGCCGACATCGCCTCCATCCTGGAGCGTTATGCTAAGGCCGGAGTGAGCAACATCCTCGCCCTCGGCGGTGATCCGCCCAAAAACCTTGCTGGCTATGACCGTGCGAAGGATGCCTTCCAGCACGCCGCCGATCTCGTGGCCTTCATCAAGAAGTTCAACGACAGCGGTGCGCATCCAGACAAGCGCGGCTTCGGCATCGGCGTGGCCGGTTTTCCTGAGGGCCATCCCACCACGCCGAACCGCGTTTTGGAAATGGACCACCTCAAGGCCAAGGTCGATGCTGGCGCGGACTACATCTGCACGCAGTTGTTCTTCGACAACCACGACTTCTTCGACTTCCGCGAGCGTTGCCAACTTGCTGGCATCAAGATCCCCATCATCGCTGGCATCATGCCCATTACCAGCGCCTCTGGCATGCGCCGCATGGCCGAACTGGCCGCTGGTGCGCGTTACCCGGCCAAGCTGCTCCGCGCCATCCAGCGCTGCGGCAATGACGAGGATGCCGTGCAGAAGGTCGGCATCCACTACGCCACCGAGCAGTGCCATGACCTGCTCGACCACGGCGTGGACGGCATCCATTTTTACACGCTGAACAAATCCCACGCCACGCGCGAGATCTACGCCAGCCTCGGCATCCGTGACTCCGCCGCCGTACGCCCGCAGTCATGAGCGAGAAGCTGCCGCTCATCGCCGCCATTGAGGCCGGCGGCACCAAATTCGTCTGCGCCGTCGGCACCGGGCCGCATGACGTGCGGGACGTCGTCCGCATCCCCACCACCACGCCCGAAGAGACCCTGGCCGCCGTCACGCGCTACCTTTCCACGGCCAAATCCAAGCACGGCCCCTTTGCCGCCATCGGCATCGGTTCCTTCGGCCCCATCGACCTCGACAAATCCAGCGAGACCTACGGCTACATCACCTCCACGCCGAAGCCTGGCTGGCAGTTCACCAACATCGTGCCCAAGCTGCAGGATCGTTACCACGTCCCCATCGCCTGGGACACCGATGTGAACGCCGCCGTGCTGGCTGAATTCCTCTGGGGTGCGGGTCAAAACACCGATCCG
>JAJTDU010000125.1:0-7587 GCA_021298725.1 Verrucomicrobiaceae bacterium
AGACTCCTAGTTTATGCGCCAAGCTTGTTGCTTCATCGCCCTTTTTGCTCTTTCCGCCGCCCCACTGGCCGCAGAAGGCATCGCCGACCAGTTCAAATGGAACTTCCAGGCCCGAGTGCGCGGCGAGATGCGGCAGAACGTCTATGACTTCGACTCCAGCCGCAGCGCGGTGACCGATGACGCCTTCGATCTGCGCCTCGCCAGCATCGAGATCGGTGATCCAAAGCACTTCAGCCTCAAATTGGGTCGTCAGGTGCTCAGCTATGGCGACGAGCGGCTCGTCGGGCCGCTGGAGTGGCTTAACTTCAGCCGCACCTTCGATGCGGTGAAGCTGCACTACCAGGCACTGTCCTGGTGGATCGACGCCTTCACCTCTAGCGTCGTGCGCCTTCACGAGTCTGAGTTCAACCGCTCCGACTGGCTCGGCAACGGCGAAGCACGCCAGCAGTTCTTCAGCGGTCTCTATTTTAGCAGCCAGTTCCTGCCGTTTCAGGCCACCGATCTCTACGCCTTCCATCTGCACGAGGAATCCTTCACCGGCGGCACGGATTTCATGACGCTGGGCACTCGCCAAAAAGGTGATCCCGCGAAACTCGCTGGCTGGGACTACACGGTCGAACTTGTCGGCCAGACCGGTCAGATCAATGGTCATCCGCTAAGCGCTTATGCCAACCATCTCGAAGGCGGCTACAACTGGCTGAAGAGTGCGTGGAAACCGCGTCTCGCGCTCGAATACAGCTCGGGCAGTGGCGACAGTGATCCCAATGACGGCCGCGTTCAGACCTTCCAGAATCTCTTTCCCACGAATCATCCGCCCTATGGCTTGATGGACACCTTCTCGTGGCAAAACATGCACAACCTCGTGCTGCGCCTCGCCGCGCAGCCACATCCCAAGGTAAAGACAACACTTGATTTCCACTCCTTCTGGCTCACCACCACCGGTGACGCGTGGTATCGCGCCAACGGCTCCACGCGTGTGCGAAACATCAATCCCAACGCCAACAGCCACGCGGGCTGCGAACTCGACTTCACCGTCCACGCCATGCTCACGCAGCATCTTGACATGCTCTTTGGCTACTCGCATTTCTTCGCGGCTGCTTACCTCGCCGATACCGGTGCCAGCGACGATGCTGATTTCGCTTACCTGATGCTCACACTCAATTACTGACACCTCACATGAACAACCTCTCTCTCGCCGTCCAATTCTTCCTCCAGATCGCCGTCATCCTGCTCGCATGCCGCGTCGTCGGAGCCATCGCGGCCAAATTCGGCCAGCCGCAAGTGGTGGCGGAGATGATCACGGGCGTTTTGCTCGGACCGTCGCTGTTTGGTCTGCTCGCACCCGAGTGGCAGCAGTGGCTGTTCCCCTGGGACAAGACGCAGAAGCTGCGTGATACCTCCTGCTACCTCTTCCCAGCCTCCCAGCTCGGCCTAGCGCTCTACATGTTCATCGTCGGCATGGAATTCCGCATGGACATTGTCAGCAAACGGCTGAAAAGCAGCATCGCCGTCTCTGTCGCAGGCATGGCGACGCCATTCGTGCTCGGAGCCGGTCTTGCCTGGGTGTTTTACCACTACACCGAGCTGTTCCCGGAGAAAACCTCGCTCATGGAGGCCATGCTGTTCCTTGGAGCATCGATGTGCATCACTGCCTTCCCGATGCTCGCCCGAATCATTCATTTCAAAGGCCTCACTGGAACCACGATGGGCACCGTGGCCATCGGCGCGGGCGCGATCGACGATGCCACCGCCTGGATTCTCCTCGCCATCGTGCTCGCCAGCTTCGATGACAACATCGGGCATGCGATTTACAATATCGGCGGCGCGGTGGGCTTTGTGAGCGTCACACTGCTGATCATCCGGCCTCTGCTGGCGAAGTTTTCATCGCTGCTCATCAAAGACGAAAAGCTCACCGACGCCGGACTCGTCATCGGCATCGCCATGATGTCCCTCGGTGCCTGGTTCACCGATTTGATTGGCCTGCATGCCGTCTTCGGAGCCTTCGTCATGGGCGCGTCGATGCCGCGCGGCATCATGAAGCGCGACCTCTGCGCACGCATCCAACCGCTGGCCGTCGCCTTGCTCCTGCCGCTGTTCTTCACCTACTCCGGTCTCAACACCAAGATCGGACTCCTCAACACCTGGTTCCTCTGGGGCATGTGCCTTGCCGTGCTCGTGGCCGCAGTCATGGGCAAATGGCTGGCCTGCACGCTCGCCGCGAAGGCCACTGGCATCTCCAACCGCGAAGCCATGGGCATTGGCATCCTCATGAACGCCCGCGGTCTCATGGAGCTGATCATCATCAACATCGGCCTACAGCGCGGCATCATCTCGGAAGGACTTTTCGCCACCCTCGTCATCATGGCCGTTGTCACCACGCTGATGGCGTCTCCGATCTTTGAGCGCCTCGTCGGCTCCGGCACCTACAAACCGGAGCCAGATGCGTGAAGGTAGCTGTGTAGCCCACATGACTTCATCAAGAACCAATCAAAGCCGTAACAGAAAACTATTTTCAAAACCGGAGCCGAAAGGAAACGTGCCCTTGCTTATCTATTTCCGCCGCATCTCTGGATCTGATTTCTCGGTCTCGTCGGCTGCTACAGCGTTTGGCGTTCGCTGGTTTTCGAAAACGAAAGCAGGGTTGAAAATGAAGGGCACTGGCCCATCGCTTCCGCCACAGTGATGGGCAGTTCTTGGATCGGCTACAAGCCGCTGAGCGGCGGCACGGTGGGGTTTCTAGTATCGTAGTGCTCATTGGCCTCCTCGCGACTTTGCAGCGCATTTTAGCTTCGCTTTAAAGGCCTTCGGCGTGACTAGCACGTGCATCTCCATCCCGGCACGCCATCAACCGCTGGGATCGTCAATGCTAAAGGACCGCAGGCATAGCTAAGTCATCGGACTGCCCATCGGCATCGGCTTGTTCCCCATCGTGCCTCGCTTGATTTCGAAATCTGCAATCCAGCCAAGCTAAACCCATGAGGTGCTAACGAGAGCAAAAGATTGGTTAACCCAATTTTCATATTCAATGTGAACCGATCTACGCTGAATCTAGGGCCATACGTGTTCGGGCGGTTAAAGCCATACATTATGGAACCCTGATTGCAGAGTGAATGACTCACAAAACACAGAATCATTCACCAGGTAAATCGGACTCCATTAAATTCAAAACAATAAGCCCACCCACCAAAAGAATTACTTAGATTAAAGCAACCATTACAATTTGCTTCACCATGCAAACAATGATTCAACAATCTAAAAATCGACAAATGATCTTTGATTAAAGGCTGACTCACCAGCCAATGAAGTTACTAAAATCTTGCTTTATAGAACGCAATCACAGCAATCAAGAATCTCAGGCAAGCAAGCTTAATGGATCCAGAAGTCAGACCAACAGGCAGCTCCCCTCCGCGCATGCACCTCATTGCACTCTAGCTTGAAAAGCGAACTCACTGATAGACATGATTTTTGATCCAAACACGACTTCATACCCCTTTATACAAAAGAAGAAATATGGCTCGACTGCTGGTTCCGGTACAATCTTCCAAGAGACTCAAAACAGAAGCTCCTCAGTAAACACGCAGGCAAACGTGAAACTCCACGAACTTTTAAGGGACGAGCGACCGTTCTACCGTAGGCATTCGAGCCGCAATCAGCGGGCTGCATCCTTCCGGACATGGGGATTTGTTGCATGTGTGCTGAGCGCTGCGGTGGCAAGCTACTTTTTTGGCATCAGTCGGCAACCGTGGGCTTCGCGAGTGCCCATGTCCGCCACAACTCAAATTGACGCGGTCACACCCAATGCGTCAGTTTTGTCAATTTCAATACCTAAGTTAGAACTAATCACCCTCCCAGGCGGAGGATTCTTGATGGGAGACGCTAAAGACGGCATGAAGGACGCGAAGCCATTTCACGCAGAACTGGATGCATTCATGATTTCAAAACATGAAATCACTTTAGAGCTTTGGGAGTGCATCAGGCTTTGGGGAAGAGATCATGGGTATGAAGATCTTCCAGCGGGCTCCGGCAAGAAGAGCAACCACCCAGTCTGCGGCATCTCCTGGACTGACTCCGTCAAATGGTGCAATGCACTTAGTGAATCCCAGGGATTCACTCCTTGCTATTACTCCGACGCCACCTGGCAAAAAGTCTTGCGGACAGGTATCGCGGATGTGGGGAACAAGCATGTCAATTGGCAAGCCGACGGCTATCGCTTGCCAACGGAAGCCGAATGGGAGTTTGCGGCGCGTGGTGGCTTGGATGGTGAACGTTTTCCGTGGGGCGATCAAATCACGCATGAGTTGGCGAATTACCACGGATCGAAAACCCTTGAATACGACAAAAGCCTTCGTGACGGACCCGCCGCAGCATGGCTTAGCAGCCCGCCTCTAACCGCACCCGTTGGCAGTTTTCCAGCCAACAACTTCGGACTTCATGATATGGCAGGAAATTTGGCCGAATGGTGCTGGGATTTCTATGCTGACAGGCAAGAAATTTCGACACCAACGCTGGCCAATCCCCACGGCCCTGATCAAGGCGAGACTTGCATCGTCAGAGGTGGCAGTTGGCGGCATACCGCCGCCGACGCCCGCTGTGCCAGTCGCTTTAGCATGCCGGGAACCATGACCGCTCCTCATGTCGGTTTGAGGGTGGCGCGCAATGATTGATGTGAAGCCTTAGGGGATGCTTACACCCGCCATCCGCGATGTGGTTTGAAACGCTCCCTCTGCCACAGACAGCATGGGCACCGTGGAAGTTAACCCGGTGTTAACCAAAGATTCTGCTCCATTCGAATCTAAATCAGAATGGCCATCACAACGACGCCCACAGAATTACCCATTAGAAGCGGCCAGAGAACCGCGCCTAATTTCTGCGGGCCGTAAAAGTCAGTGCACTCTCCGAGCTGATGGTTTTTGGCATGCAGAGACATGCTTATGGAACCCTTCGACAAGATCGGCCTTCAACGCTTCATCATCTCGCAGAGCCTGTTTGCCACACTCTTCATCATGGCCGTCGTCACCAACTTGCTGGTGCCTCCCATCCTTGAACACCTCGTCGGCGTTGGCACCTAGAAACCAGAACCAGATGTGTGGGGGGAGGCAGATGTGTAGCGCACCTCACTCGTCAAGAAATCATTGGCGGCACGCCCAGTGCGGTCTTAAATCTCATCATGGCAGTGCTTGTGGCTGTCTGAGCTTTAAATCCCCCATGCCAAACTCCTCCGCCCTTCGCGACGCCCTCAATCAGTCGCCGAACAACCTGTCGCTGCTGCTGCTTTACGGCCGTGCCTGCCTGGAGGAACTGCATCTGGACGAGGCGCGGGAGATCTTCACCCGTGCGCTGGAACAAGACCCGGAACAAACCGACGCGCAGCTCGGTATCGCTAAAGTTTCGTTCATGGAAGGTAACACCTCCGGTGCCGCAGTTCGCGCTGAGCGTGTGCTGTTCCTGGAACCGGACAACGTGCAGGCACATCTCCTCCTGAGTCGTGTTTTTCTCAGCGAGGAAGACCGGGCGAAGGCCATCGAACACTTTGACCGTGCCGCGCAGATCGACGGCACCATGAGTGATCCAGCACTGGAGCGTGAGCTAGGCCGCACCGCTCGCGATGCGCGCAAAACCACCCCTGCCCCAGCGCCTGAGCCGGTGAATCAAGAGCCGCCACCCTCTGGCAACGATCAGGATGAGTTTTTCGACGATCCCTTCGATGAACCGCCTTATGACTGGCGTCCAGAAACCTTCTATGCCCCTGGCGATCCTGAGCGTGGTCGCGTCACCTTCGCCGATGTCGGCGGCATGGAGGAACTGAAGGAGGAGATCCGCCTCAAGATCACCTACCCGCTGCAGTTTCCTGATTTGTACAAAGCTTACGGCCGCAAAACCGGCGGTGGCATCCTCATTTACGGCCCTCCTGGCTGCGGCAAGACGCTCATGCTGCGTGCCGTCGCGGGCGAAGTACCATGCAACTACCTCGCTGTCGGCCTGCACGAGATTTTCGACCCCTACTTTGGCAGCACGGAGCGCAACCTGCACCAGATCTTCGAAACCGCTCGAGCCAACGCCCCCTGTGTGCTGGTCTTCGACGATCTCGACTCTCTGGCCCAAGACCGCCGTCAGATCCGCGAAAGCCAGATGCGCAATCTAGTGAACCAGTTTTTGCACGAGATGGATGGCATCCGTAGCGAAAACCAGCGCATCCTGGTCATCGGTGCCACGAACCAGCCCTGGGCGCTCGATCCCGCCTTCCGTCGTCCCGGTCGCTTCGATCAAGCCATCTTTGTGCCACCACCAGACGCGCCCGCACGCGCTCAAATCATTGAGCTATTCGCCAAGGACAAACCCATCGCCGAATTCGACAACGCCGAGCTCATTGAGGCCACCAACGGCTTCTCAGGAGCCGATTTGAAGTGGGTCTTTGATCGTGCCGCCGAACTCGCCCTCTCCGCCGCCATCCACACCGGCCAACCAGTGCCTATCACGCTGGAGTTGCTGCTCGCCGTCGCGAAAGCCCACTCACCAAGCACGCAAACTTGGTTTGAAGGCATGAACACCCACGCCAAGCAGCAGGAAGGCCCGGACAGCATCTTCAACGACATGCGCAAGTTCCTCAACGCGCCGTCGAACTCGAAGACGGAGCGGTAAGAGCACTGAACGTTTAGCGTGGTGCATGTGGGAAATCCCGCTGCATGCATGTTCCAACCGATTTCTCCGCATCGCCATCAGCTCAACGCCTGAAACCGTTGCGCTGGCTCTTGGGGCCAAAAAACGGCCAGAACGCTTCGCCAAGCTCGCACCGTGTGATTGATGTGCGATGAATGGCCGCTCCATGTCCGACCACCCGCTGCTGCGCCGACTGCCGAAATCCACCGACTGCTCGAACGACGAGCTGCTCGCGGCGTTTCTCGATTATGTGGCGGAGAAGAAGCTGGAGCTCTATCCAGCGCAGGAGGAGGCCATTTTGGAGTTGTTTGATGATCGCAACGTCATCCTGAACACGCCCACCGGCTCGGGGAAATCTCTCGTGGCACTTGCGCTGCACTTCCGCTCGCTGGCGAAGGGTAGGCGATCCGTTTACACCTGCCCGATCAAGGCGTTGGTGAATGAGAAGTTCCTCGCGCTATGCCGCGACTTCGGCCCCGACAACGTGGGCATGGCTACGGGCGATGCGACGGTCAATCGCAAGGCACCGATCCTGTGCTGCACGGCGGAGATTTTAGCGAACTACGCCCTGCGCGATGGCGCAGAGGCTCCGTTTCGTGAGGTGATCATGGACGAGTTTCACTACTACTCGGACAAAGAGCGCGGCGTGGCCTGGCAGGTGCCGCTGCTGACGATGAGCCAATCGCGTTTTCTGCTCATGTCGGCCACGATGGGCGGATCGGCGTTCTTCAAAGAAGGACTCACCCAACTCACGAAAGTAGAGACGACCATCGTCGCGTCGTATGAGCGGCCGGTGCCGCTGGAGTTCAGTTATGTGCAAACAGGCGTCGATGTGACGCTGCAGGACCTCGTCGCGGCAAACAAGGCTCCCGTCTATCTCGTGCATTTCACGCAGAATGAGGCCGCCCAAGCCGCGCAGGACCTCATGAG
>JAJTDU010000125.1:7624-19139 GCA_021298725.1 Verrucomicrobiaceae bacterium
GAATTTCTGCTCCTCTGCCGAAAAGGCCTCGATCAAGGAACTCATGGCCGGGGCGAAGTTCACCAGCCCGTATGGCAAAGAGGTCAAAAAATACCTCAGCCATGGCGTGGGCATCCATCATGCCGGTTTGCTGCCGAAGTATCGCGTGCTCGTCGAAAAGCTGGCACAGCGTGGCCTGCTGAAGGTCATCTGCGGCACAGACACGCTCGGCGTGGGGGTGAACGTGCCGATCCGCACGGTGCTGCTCACGCGATTGAGCAAATACAGCGGCGAAAAGGTCGCCACACTCACCGCACGTGACTTTCACCAGATCACCGGTCGAGCGGGGCGTCGCGGCTATGATGATGTGGGCTACGTCGTGTGCCAGGCACCGGAACACATCATCGAAAACGCCAAGATGGAGGCCAAGGCCGCTGGCGACGTGAAGAAGCTGCGCAAGATGGTCAAAAAGAAGCCGCCGGAGGGTTTTGTCGGCTGGAATGAAGACACCTTCAAAAAACTCCAATCCGCCTCGCCGGAGCCGCTGGTATCGCGTTTTCAAGTTTCACACGGCATGCTGCTTCAGGTGTTGAGTCGCCAAGGCGATGCCTGCGCTGCGATGCGCCAACTCATCACCGATTCGCACGAAACGACGAACGCCAAGACCCAGCACGAAAAGCGGGCGTGGCAGCTTTTTCGAGCGCTGGTGCAGCGGAAGATCGTGGAAGTCATCCCGCCTTCCAAACGCGGAGCCGATGGCACCAAGCTACGGCTCAATGTGGAGCTGCAGGATGACTTTTCGCTCAATCACACGCTCTCGCTCTATCTCATCGACACGCTGGCACTGATCGATCCCGCTTCACCAACCTACGCGGCGGATGTCATGACGCTGTGCGAGTCCATCCTCGAAAATCCGGACGTCATTCTGCGTCGTCAGCTCAGCAAAGTGAAGGACGAAGCCATGGCGGCGATGAAGAACGAAGGCGTGCCTTACGAAGAGCGAATCGCGAAGCTGGAGGAGCTGGAATACCCGAAACCTTGCCGCGATTTCATTTACAGCACCTTCAACGCCTTCAGCGATGCGCACCCGTGGGTCGGCCAGGAAAACATCCGGCCGAAAAGCATCGCCCGGGAGATGTTTGAGAACTTTCGGAGCTTTGCCGACTACATCCACGACTACGACCTTCACCGCGCCGAGGGCGTGCTGCTGCGGCACCTTTCCAGCACCCTCAAAGTGCTGGCACAGACCGTGCCGGACAGCTTCAAGAACGAAGCCGTGCAGGAAATGGAGGCCTGGCTCGCGGGCGTGCTTCGCGGCACCGATTCCAGCCTGCTCGATGAATGGGAAAAGCTGCGTGATCCCAACTACAAACCCGACGAGGTCGAAGAAAAGCCCGCCGAAGCTCCTGACATCACGCGGAACAAGCGGGAGTTCACCGCGCTCATCCGCACGGAGATTTTCCGCTACATGCAGCAGCTCATCAGCGACAAAATCACCCTTCCCGAGCTGGACGACTACTACACCGACCACGATCGCATCCGCCTCGACAACGAAGCCCGCAATGGCCGCCACACCTATGTGGAGCCGAGCGAGAATCGTCAAAGCTGGCGTGTGTGCCAGGTGTTGATCGATCCCGAAGAACTCAACGACTGGCAGCTCGAATTCCGCGTGGATTTGCCTCTAGCACGCGAAGACGGCAAACCGACGCTGGTGTTTGTGAGCATGAGCCGGATCGGGTGATTTTATGGAGTGGCTGAGCACTCCTGTTTTTTGCGGATGAGGGTATCCGCGCTCCTTTACTGCGCCGCCAGCGCGGCCGCAGCTCTCGCCTTGGCGATCTCGGCTTTTTTGAGAATCTCCTCGGTGCTGGGGAGGCTGGCGAGGACATCGGCAGGGATGAAGCCATCGCCGACGAGCTTGGTGAGGCACTTTTTGCGCTCATCGAGGGCCTTGTCGGGGCTGCGCTCCTTGCTGAAGCGGGATTTGGCGGCGGCGCTGCGGTCTTTGAGCGCGGAATAGATGTCGCCACCGAGGAGGCTGCTAATGTCCACTTTGATCTTCTCACGACCGGCCTCAGACTCGTTGATCTCGTCGCCGTTGATCGGTCCCGCCTGATACTTGGGGAACATGATGGCGACTTCGGGGCAGACACGGGAGCAGGCGGGGCAGTTGGTCTTGCAGTTGTCGTTGTTCTGGACCTGGATCTTGTTGTCATCACTGACGCCATAGACGTCGAAGAGGCAGAAGCTGAGGCACTGCATGCAGTTGGTGCAGCGGGAGTAGTCGATGACGGGGAACCAGGGCTTCCATTTGCCGGGTTCGTTCATGGGCTTGTCGCCGCGCGATTTGCCGACGAGGGCGACGATGGCGTCGGGGTCGAGGCCGGTGATGTCGCGGGTGTCGATGCTGACAAGGCCGGTGGCGTCTTCGAGAGCGGGGGCTTTGCCTGCAAAGGAACCGAGTACGAGCAGGCTGCGATCATCATGCGGCATGGCGCTGGCTCCCTGACCGCTGCGGGTGACGGTGTAGCCTTGGTCGAGCAGGGCCATCATCACTTTGGCACGGGATTCCGCTGGGAGCACGATGCTGCCGTTGCCTTCATAAAGGACGACGCGGAGGGGACGGTGGGTATGGGTGATCATGGCTCGACGCTGGATGCTGGATGCTGGATACTGGATTCAGAAAGCAAGGCGGTGGTGATCTCTTGCGCAGTTTGGGTGCGCATGTTGAGGATCTCGGTGTCGGCCGGGAGTGGGGAGCCGGCTTGTTGGAAGAGTCCTTTCACGGCGCTGCAGGACGTCGTTTTTGACGCCGGTGGGCACGACCTGGGCGTAGGCGCAGCGGCAATAAAGGATGGTGGCGGGGGAACTCAAAAGGGGCGCGTTGGGGTGGAAAAACGGCAGTTTGAACGGTTCACGTGCATGCGCAACCGTGACAGCGGTCAATCCACCGGCTGGCAGCCTGCCACACGATCAAGTCGTGGTCTTGCGGTCGACGTTGAGGCCCATTTTGCGGTACAGCGTGGCGATGGAGACGCCCAGCATGCTGGCGGTCTTTTCGCGGGAGCCGCTGTTATACTTGAGCGTTTCCTGGATGAAGACGCGCTCCTGGCCCTTGATGAAATCGTCGAGGGTGGAGCCGATGGGGAGCTTCGTGATGCCCTCGCAGGAAGATGGGGTAGGCACTTCGATTTGCTGGGTGACTTTGGCAGGCAAATCGGAGGGCTTGACGCGATCGTTTTCGGCGAAGGCGCAGGCGCGCTCGATGGCATTACGCAGTTCGGAGACGTTGCCGGGCCAAGTGTACTTTTCGAGAAACTCGATGGCGGTGGGATCAATGGTCTTGGCCTTGTCGTCGGTGCGCTCGGCGAGTTCTTTGAGGAAATGCTCAACGAGAGGCTTCACATCTTCGCGGCGGTGGCGCAGGGGGGGGATCTTTAAAGGAACGACGGAGAGCTTGTAGTAGAGGTCTTCTCGGAATTTGCCCGCCTTCACTGCATCTTCCAGGGAGACGGTGCTGGAGACGATGAGGCGGAAGTCCGCCCCTCCCGTACCGTTGCCCCAGCCTTTTTTAGACTGGGCCTCGTCCAAGAAAGTGTTCAATTGGGCCTGTATTCGGGCCGGGAGCTGATTGACCTCGGCAAGGTGGATGGTGCCACCCGCTGCACGATTGAAGATGGCGGTCTGACCGAAGAGTTCGGTTTCGAGGGCATCCTCCGGCATGGCGCTGCATTGCAGTTCTTTGTAGGAGGCCGCGCTGCGCCGGCTGGCCTCATGCAGAGCACGGGCAACCATGTGCTTGCCCACGCCGAACTCGCCTTCGAGGAGCACGGGGCTGTCGTTGTTGGCAACACGGCGGACGATGTCAAAAATGCGCTGAATGGCGTCGCTGTGACCCATGAGTTTGGAAGAGGACGCGGCGCGCAGTGTGGTGCTGGGCAGGGCCGTCGGAGTCGCTACCGCGACGCCGTTGCGTTGCAGCGCCTGATTCACGGTCTTGATGAGATCGCCGAGGTCAAAGGGCTTGGTGAGGTAGTCGAAGGCCCCGAGACGCATGGCTTCCACGGCGGTTTCGACACTGCCATGGCCGGTGACCATGATGACGGCGGTGTTCGGGAACTGATCTCGGCACAGGCTGACGAGGTCGAGACCGTTCACATCGCCGATTCGCAGATCCACGATGACGAGATCGGGCTGGTTGGAACGAATGGCGGAGATGCCATCGATGCCCGTGGTGCAGCCAAAGACCTGATGCCCAGCGGCCTTGCAGAGCTTGGTCATGAGTTCGAGGATGGCGGCTTCGTCATCTATGATTACTAGTTTAGCCATATTGATTTCGTTAAATGAGAGGCAAGATTGATTGTTAAATAGGCTAAACCTCTCGCAGGAATGCGTCAATCTCGGATTCTCAAAGTAGAGAATGCGCCTCGCATTGCGCCAAGCTCTGCGAGATTAAGGTTTGAGCATGGCTTCCCGAAAATGCTCCCAAGCCCTGCGAAAGTCCTCTTTTTCCATGTACAAGGCCGCGATTTCCTGATGAAGGTAGGCTGGAGCCTTGGGGATGCTCGACAGCTTTTCCAGGGTGCGCAAAGCAGCGTCGATATCTCCTGATTTCTTCTGCGCTTGGAAGAGGTCAATGCCGCGTCTTGGATCGTTGGGATTAAAAAGCATGGCGCGTTCCAGGGTGGCGATGTCTGCGGCGGCATCGGGTGTCGCGCGGTTCAAGGCGGGCAAATAGGCGGCGGCGATCCGGCAGGCTCTCTCAAAGTCAGAGTTGCGGGCGTGATAGTCCGCCAGAAGAGACCAGCCGTCATCCCGCCACTTTTTGTTTCGCTCGAGCTCAGTCATGAGCGTCTTGGGGTCGCCAAGCCGGTTCCAGAGGTCAAAGAGCGCTTTTCTTTGAAAGCCGTCAATACCCTCAAACTGCGGCTGGAGTTCAAGCATGCTGCGCAGGCAACGGTCAAATTCCTCCCGCGTGCGAGTGGTGCCGAGGTAATCAAGCTTGAGTTCCACGGAACTAGCCATGGCCCAAAGCGGCTCACGGAGTTCCGGGTAGCGCTCGGCATGGTTCAGCATCTGGCGGTAGGTTCCATGGATGCCCGGCGCAGCGGCGGGGTAGCGTTGCAAACATTCACGCCAGCCGATCACGGCGTAGGCTGGCGCAAAATCCAGCCAGAACACCCCCTCCTGGTAGCAGAGCGCGGCATAATGCGGCTCCAAAGCCCGCGAGCGTGAAAAATCCTGCAGCACTTCGTCTTTCGGCCTGCCGAGATAGCCCCACATGCGGGCGCGTTCGAAGTAGAATTCAAAGCTCATCGGGTTCAACCGCACGGCTTCGTTCATGAGCGGCAGACCACCAGCCACCGAACCGGTCATGGTCAGCCAGTTGGCGCGTGTGCGGAGGGATTCTGCCGCGCTGCTGCCTGGAAACCGGGAAGCATGGCCTAGGGTCACGGCGAGCCAACCAGCCCCTATAAGCAGCACGACAACGCCAGCGCCGCGAACTAAAAGACGATCAGCCGGTCCGTCCGCTGTGCGCAAACGCCGGGGCCGCACCAGGATGCCGGCCAGCAGCGCCATCAAAAGAGCAAAAGCCAGACCATGATTCGGCACGTCCACGAGGCCATGCAAGACCCCCATGCCGAAAGCAATGGCCGCCGCATTGCGCAGTTTGCGGTCCAGTCTGTTTTGAGCGCCTTTGCGCTTCTTCCCAAACCAAGGGCCTGAGGAGCGGAGAATCCATACCACCAGCACCAAGCCTGCCAAAACCGTCAGGAGGCCACCTTCAGCCAGCAGCCACAGCAGATCATTCTCAGGATGAACGAATCGAGAGCGCGGCTCATGAAACTCGGTGACCAGAGGGAAAATAGCCTCGAAGTTTCCGAGACCGACCCCCAGCCAAGGGGACTCGAGCACCATTTTGAGCGTTTCGGCCACCAGCATGCCGCGCGCACCGACCTGTTTGAACTCGCCAGATTGCAGGCGACTTCCAACGCCGCCACCGGAGATGACCAGCAGCGTGGCGATGACCATGACCAGAGAAAGCGCCACCGCCATTTTTTGGAAGAAGCCTTTGCGCATGGCCGAGGTGCCAAACCAAGTCGTCAGACCGAAGAAAAGCAGGATCACCCCCGCCTTGGAGGTATTGATGAAAATACAGGCCAGCGGCAGTGCTGCGCCGAGGAGGAAAAGCATCCAGCGGCGTGACTTGCGCCGGTGCGCGTCGTAAGCGTTGGCGGCGCACAGAAGAGAAGTGATCGCAGCCATGCTGCCGGTGTGATTGCGGTTGGCAAAGGGGCCAAAACCTTCCCCCCAGGCCATGGGATTACGTGGCCACCACGACATCTCCACCCACTTGAAGTGCTCCAGAATGGCCAAGCCGCAAAGCAGCACGCCACCGAAGGCCAGTGTATGCAGCATCGAGCGGCGTTGTTCGCTGGAAAATCCACGAATCAGACACCACGCCAGCCACGCGAGGCAAGTGCCATGAAGCAACCACGCCTCCCACGTCACCCACGCCTGCGGGCTGATCGTGCTGGAAAGCGGCACTCCCCAGTCACTGATTAGGCGTGTTCTCCACTCCGGCAGGCCCACCTGCCAATCGACTGGCAAAAACGCCAGCAAAGGAGCCAGCAGCGCTCCCACCAGCCCGAAGATCGCGATCTTAGGCAGTCTGCGCTGCACGGGAAAAACCACCATGACGAGCGCCACCAGCACTGCCGCCACCCCCTTGGACCAAGCTTCACGGCCAGCGCCAAATAAGATCACCAACAGCGGCACCAAGGCAAACAAATGCCCCTGCCAAGCAGGCCCAGGCAGCTCAGGATCATGCTTCTCATATTCCCCCTCCCCATCATCCACATTCACAGGCGCGGCTAGGCTGCCCTCCGACGGCGGAGTGTCTTCTCCCGAATCATCTCCGACTAAGATGGGGCGCAGAGGTTCTGGCGCGGTTGAGAGGGCTGGCTTCATGCCTGGAGCGGAATGCTGGTGACTAGGGGTGGATTCGCCACTTTCTGCTGGAGACAAGAGGGCAGCGAACCCCACTTTTCAACACAGCGTTCCAAAGCGGGCAGCAAAACGTCCAGGCGCAGATGCCACTCAGAGGTTTCCATCCCGTCCTGCGGATGATGGATGGTGCAGAGCATGCCGCTCACCAGCTTCAGCGTCTCAGGAACGCTGCCACTCTGGGCGCTGAGCCCGAGTCCCATGCGTTTGACGCCATGCTCAAACTGCTTGGAAAAGCTCTCCAGACTCTCACAACGCTCCACCTCGAAATCCAGCACCCGACCGTAAGCACGGAAGAACTCTCGTTTGCGGCGGCGCTCCATGACCTCGTCGATCTGCTCACGGAAACTCCTCCAACTACGCACATAGCCGAGGTAGCGCGCCGCACCGAGGGCCAGCAGCAGTAGAAACGCTCCCGCCACTGGCAGTGCCACGCCTTTGGTCGCAAGATCAGCCGGTGGTGGATGTGCTCCGCGTCTGCGTTGAAGATCGGCACACCACGCACGGCCCGGCGGATGATCGCAAACAGAGTGTCCAAAATCGGCACTCCCAGCGCCATGATGATCACCAAAAGCGCCCCGATGACGGAACCTTTGTTCGAGGTAAACAACGACACCGAGGCGATGAAAAAGCCGATGAGGTAAGCACCGCCGTCTCCCAGGAAAATCTTGGCTGGCGGCAGGTTGAAGATCAAAAAGCCCGCCAGCGCTCCCGCCATCGCCAACGCCACGACCAGCACGTCCGGCTGCAGACCATAATAGCCAATGAAGGCCAGCGTCAGGCACAAAAACAGCCCAAATCCACCCGCTAGGCCGTCCATGCCGTCGATCAGATTGATGATGTTTGGGATACTCACCAGCCACATCAGCGTGATCGGCAGGCCCCACCAGCCCAGACTGATGCTGCCTTCGCCAAACGGATTGCTCAAGGTATCGATCGAGACACCGAGCGCGTAGAGGATGAGTGCCGTGCCGATCTGACCGATCAGTTTCACCTTGGCCCCTTGCGGCTTCAAATCATCCACAAAACCCACGCTGAACATCAGCGCATTGCAGATGGCCACCGGCAGCCAGCGACTCCAGCCCAGTCCGCCGAGGTAGCCTGCCGCCAGACACGCCAAGCCCACCGCCAGGAAGATCGGCCCGCCGCCCAGGCGTGGCACGGCCTTTTCATGCAGCTTGCGCCGGTGGTCAGGGGCATCCAGGCCGACTTGGCCGCTATTTTTCAAAATCCACCAAGTGCCCAAGGCAGCCACCAGCAGCGCCCCGCCAAAATACAAGCCCATCTCCAGCCAGGACACATGTCGGGGAACCCATGGCCCCATGGGAATGTCGGCTGTTGTTAATTCAGTCATGCACGCTTGTTCAGGTTGGAAAGTCGGCCAGCATAGGCCTTGAAGATCAAGGTTCAAGAACGCAGCGCTGAAGAACTCGTCGTTTGCATCTTTCCAGATCGCTTCTTGAACTTTCAGCCCGCTGCTCTCACCATCGCCGATGCTCGCAGACACCATCGCCGCCATTTCCACCGCCCTTGGCGAGGCCGCCATCAGCGTCGTTCGCGTTTCCGGGCCGCAGGCGCTGGCCATCGCCGCCCAGGCTTTCAAACTCCCCTCCAAGCTCACCCCCCGTCTGGCGCATCTCGTGCCAGTCGTGGATAGCACCGGGAATCCGCTCGATCACGGCCTGCTGCTGCACTTCAAATCACCTGCCAGCTACACGGGCGAGGACGTCATCGAGTTCCACGGCCACGGCGGCGTGCTCGTCACCCAGCGTGTTCTGGATCGTCTCCTCGCCTGTGGTGCACGTGCGGCGGAACCCGGCGAATTCACCCAGCGGGCCTTCCTCAATGGCAAAATGGACCTCACCCAGGCCGAGGCCGTCATGGACCTCATCCACGCGCAGAGCACCCTTGCCCTCCGGGCCGCCAACGAGCAGCTCGGCGGCGCCATCGGCCGCGAAGCCACTGCCATGCAGCAGGAGATCATCCCCGTGCTCGCCCACATCGAAGCCTTCATCGACTTCCCAGATGAAGACATCTCGCCTGAAACCGGTGCCGCCTTGGTGCAGCGCCTCGACGCCGTGCTCGAACGGGCGCAAAAACTCATCGCCACCTCCGAGCAGGGCCGCATCCTGCGCCACGGAGCCCGCACCGTCATCTCGGGCGCTCCAAACGTCGGCAAAAGCAGCCTGCTCAATGCCCTGCTCGGCTTTGAGCGTGCCATCGTCAGCCCCACCGCCGGCACCACCCGGGACACCATTGAGGAAATCATCCAGGTCCACGGCATTCCCCTCCGCCTAGTCGATACCGCCGGCCTGCGCGAGTCCTCTGACGACATCGAGCGCGTCGGCATCCAGCGCACCGAGCGCGAACTCGACCGCGCCGACCTCGTCATCGAAGTCGTCGATGCCAGCCAACCCGCCAGCGCCGCTCAGCGCCTGAACTTACCGGATTCCATCGCCAACCGCCGCATCCTCATCCTCAACAAAGCCGACCTCGGACTCCATGCCGACTGGAGCAGTGTCGTCCCGCCATTGAGCGGCTCCGGGGACGGCCTAACGGCGGGAGCACAGTGCGTCTCCGTCTCCTGCGTCACAGGAGCTGGCATCGAGCCACTGCGCGCTGCCATCCGCGACGTCATCGCCACCGCCGGGCCGCTCGCTGCCGACCATCCCATCGCCATCAACGCCCGGCACAAAGCCGCCTTCGAGCGTGCCGCCGAACGCCTCCTCGCCGCCAAGACCGCCCTCGAATGTGGCGAAGCCCCCGAATTCACCGCCCTCGAAATCCGCGAAGCCCTCCAGGCCCTCGGCGACGTCATCGGCCAGGTCGATGTCGAGCGCATCCTCGACGTCATCTTCTCCACCTTCTGCATCGGCAAGTGAGTCATCCTGCATGCTCCGCTTCGCAGCAGCGGACGTGAGTCCGCCGCCTCCCCGGTCAGGAGGTTTGCAGTGATTGGAGTTGCTTCGACAACCACCGCAAACGCCCCCCATCCACCTGCCTCAAGGCGCTCTCTCCACCGCTTCATCGCTCCACGTTCCCGGACCGGCGCTGCCGATGGCACGCAATGGGAAGGAATACAGGCTGCCGGGCGTGAGGGGCCGATGAAACGCGCGGCCCCAGCGCCATATTGGGGGTAAAAAACCAATGAATACCATCATCCGCCCCGGATGCCCCGATATCCTGGCTAGGATGCCGCATCATCCGAACGGCCTGGATCGCCCCCGAACCTAGCTCGTGTTTGAAAACGATCTGGGGCGCTCGAATGTGGCGTCAGCACGGTAGCCATCTCGCTCCGTCGAGATGATCTGGACGCTTCTAAATGCCCCCCCGGTTTACGAGTCATCGAAATCCAACCTGCTTGCGAAAGCCTTTGGCTCATCTCGCGGAGCGAGATGGCTACTTTGCCTTACCGGAGCGAAGCTGGACCCTTTTCAAACACAGCCTAGCTTGAAAGCCTCAAACAACGGTTTGTCTGAACAGTTCTTGAAGGCCGGCCATTGCCGGAGGCGTCCACAACCCCACCGTCGGCTGCCGCTCCCGCGACCAGCGGCCCGGTGGATGATGAGGTCCGCAGGCTTTCAGAAACACGGATGTGGCACCGCCAGAGAGCAGAATGACGCGAGGGAAACGCATTCGGCAGTCACACAAGCCTTGCCCTAGGATTAATCCCCGGCTTGGGTGCGGCCACTTCATGTTCGAACAAGCCTTCAGAAAGATCGACGACGTCTTCTGGAAGGACGCTGGCTGCACCAGCGAACTGGATGACACCGAGCTTCATCCACCGACTGCCCGCAGTGCAGCAAGCCCATGCGCCGCCGGAAGTCCGTGAAGGGAGACTTCTGGGGCTGCACGACCTACCCAGACTGCAAGGGAACGCGGCCCGTGTGAGGACGGGGACGTCATTGACGGCGTAGAACGTGTGGGCAGTTGAGGTCAACAGTGTCAGTGGAGTCCCACCCATGAACGAAGCGCGAAACCAGCGGCGACTTGATTCGGCCAGATCGATGTCGGGTGCATCCGCGTCGTCATCTTCTCCACCTTTTGCATAGGAAAGTGAATCCCGCTTCGTTTGCTTGCGCACCAACTGAGAACAGCGAACCGAGAACTTAACCCCCCATGAACCGCCGCCATTTCCTGACCACCGCCTTTGCCGCGACCGCTGCCTCCCGCCTGAGCGCCCAGACCATCGCCAAAGCTGCGGCTGATCCCGCTTACGTCATCAAGAACAAGGGCATCAAGCACACGCTCATGGGCTGGTGCTGGAAGCCGATGGACACCCTGGAGCTGGCGAAACATGCCAAGGACATCGGCCTCGTCGGGATCGAGGGCATCGACTCGAAGCTCTACCCGGAGGTGAAGAAGCTCGGGCTGGACATCTCTCTCGTCGGCAGCCACGGCTTTGCCAAAGGGCCGTGCAATCCGGCATTCCATGACGAGGTGGTCACGAAACTGACGGATTCCATCAACCTGGCCGCAGATGTCGGCTGCAAGAAGGTCATCACCTTCACCGGCATGAAGTTCGAGG
>JAJTDU010000126.1 GCA_021298725.1 Verrucomicrobiaceae bacterium
CAGCTTCAAATTCATCGCAGCGCTCAGCCGCGAGTGATACAGCCACGGCTCGTTCGTCCACATCGCGTCCTGATACTGCCCAAACTCCGCCAGACGGTGCTCGATGAAGTCGATGAGCGCCGATTGCGCCTCTGCCGCCGTCACTGGCCAGTCGAATTCTTCCAACTCGCCGGGATGCTTCGCAAAACGGTCGTTCACCATCGCGATCACCTCCTGCGTGATCGCATCTGGCTTGAAGCGACGTGGCGGCAATCTCAAACCGGGCCCGGTTTTACCAAATGACCCGCGATTGTCGTGATCGTAGTTCCACTGGCCGCCCACTGGCTTGCCCTTCTCCATGAGGAAGCCGGTCTTCTGCCGCATCTCGCGGTAAAAGAACTCCATGCGTAGTTGCTTGCGCCCTTCCGCATGCTTGGCGAACTCCGCTGTCGTGCAGAAAAAATGGCGATCCTCTCGCAGTTCGAGCGGCACGTTGAGCTCCACCGCGACCTTTTCGATCTCTTGCTGCACGCTCCACTCGCCTGCGTGAACCATCACCAGTGTCTGCGGCTTCAGCTTCGTCACGCTGGCCTGCAAGGCGCTGGAAAAATCCGCATGCGCTCCCATTTCGTGATAAACCACGTTCCAGCCGCGCTGGCGCAGCGTTTCACAGAAATGCCGCATCGCGGTGAGAAACATCGCGATGCGCGGCTTCGTGCTCCACACCTTCGTGGACTCCCCAGCGACCTCGGCCATCCAGATCGCGTCCGATTTCGGATCAAATCCGTCGAAAGCCGCCGACTTCAGGTCGAGCTGATCACCAAGAACAAGAATAAGACGAGAAACACGCGGCATGGACGAGGTTTACGCCTGCATCAGCGGCCTCGACGGGGCAAAAGCACAAAGCTTCAAGTCTGCTCCCCTGCGCCTGCAAAATCGCGCAACTGAACAGGCACTTGGAGCCTCAACCAATCTCGGCTTCGCGAACGCTGCCGACCTTTATTTCCGCAGCGTCAGCCAAACCCAGCGGAAGGGCCAAGTGACAGCAAAAATAACCGAGCCAATCAGAGCGGCGACCAGATTCATCGGGATCAAAAACACCGTGAGGAACGGGTTCAGGATCTTCTGCACCAGCGCAACACGCGACCAAGCGATGGTGATAGCGACGATGATGATGATGCCCGCAAACTTCAGGATTTTCACTTTCAGCGGCCCCATGGCCTCGAAGAAATCATGGAAGTGCAACTCGGAGAGCAGCAGCAGCCCGACGTAACCGATCAGGATGAAGGCGGTGTGCTCCAGCACCGGATATTTGGCGATCATCTTGATGGCCACGCCTGCCACCAATCGCAGTGCGATGATGCCGATGGTCACGCCCACATAAACCGGCCACAAATCCTTCGGGCTCAGGGCGATGGCGGCCACCACATTGTCCACACTCAGACTGAGGTCCATGAGCGAGATCATGGCGATGGTGCTGGCAAAGGTGCGATGGTGCACGTTCACCACTTCACCCTCATTCTCGGCCACGTCCTTTTGCCCAGCAAAGTGGGCGCACATCAGCCAGACAAGGTAGAGCGCCCCA
The DNA here is from genome assembly GCA_021298725.1 of Verrucomicrobiaceae bacterium. Taxonomy (GTDB): domain Bacteria; phylum Verrucomicrobiota; class Verrucomicrobiia; order Verrucomicrobiales; family Verrucomicrobiaceae; genus Prosthecobacter. Next base: position 1,565 of record JAJTDU010000126.1, read on the forward strand.
ATCAGCATCACCCAGTGGTTGTTGATGATCCAGGAAGCGAACAGCAGCGCCACCACGCGGAAGCCATACGCGCCGATGTAGCCGATGTTCATGGCCTTCGCCCGCTGCTTCTCATCCAGGTGCGAGGCCATGGCAGCGATGGCGAGGGCGTTGTCCACCGAGAGCAATCCCTCAATCAGAATCAGGCCCATGATGACGGGCAGGGCATGAACAAAAGCAGCCCAGAGTTCGGGCAGGGAGGTGGCGAGAAGTTCGGCAGGCATGGGCGCGAATGATGGAGGAGAGCGCCATGCTTTCCAGTACCATTTAGAGCAGAAACAAGATCACCCCGCCCCATCAGCTGGAGCGGGGTGATCGGCACCATTGGCAGGTTGAAAATTACGCGTACGACGACTCCACACGCTTCGCCACGTCCTTGTAGCCGTAGTCCGCATTGTAGATTTCTTTGAGCGCGTCGAGGCTCCCAGGCTTGTCGGCCATTTTCTCCAGCACGTTCGCCAGTTCGTAGAGCACCTCTTTTTTGATCGCGTCCATGATCAGCAGCTCCTTGGAGGCCTCCAGAAGCGAGGTCTTGGCCAAATCGTTCATGTTCTTGCGCTCGAAGCAGCGTCCCAGGAGCAGGATGGCCTTGATGCGCATGTTCGGGTTGGATTTCGCCTGCTGAAGCTCTGGGATCGCCTCCGTGAACATGCCAGCATTGAAGTAAGCCTGGCCCAGTTCGTAGCGCAGCGTCTTGTCCGTCGGGTTGCGGTCCACGCGGCCTTTGGCCTCGTTGATGACCACGCTGGAGCGTTGGCGGCGGATTTCGGCCACCTGGGCGCGTTTTTCCTCGATGTCTGGCGCGTCGGGGTTGGACTCAATGTCGCGCTCAAAGTCCTCGATCTGCTGGTCCTGCACCTTGTCACGAATGATTTCCACCTTGCGCTGCAAGGCCACGTCCCCTGGGTTCAGCGTGAGGGCGTAGTCATAAAACATCAGCGCGTTTTCGATCTGGCCGAGCTTTTCATACAGATCGGACATGCGCTTGACGATCATGATGTTCGCCTGATCGGCATTGTACTGCTCGATGGTCTCGGCCAGGAACTGCTCCATCTGCTCCTGGGTCATGCCTTGGCGGTTGAGCATTTCCAGCTTCGCGGCCTCGCCGCCGTCCTTCATCGCGTTGCGGAAATTGTCGCTGCCCCAGCCTTGGCGGAGGATGGAGGTGCGCGCTGCGGAGTCTTTTTCACCTTTCATCGCCTCCATGTCACGCGGGTTCACTTTGACGATCAGGCGGTAAACCTCGCTGGCTAGCTCTGGCTGCTCATGCGCCATGTAATGCTGCGCCAGCTTGTGCATGTGCTTCGTGTTCTCCGGGTGGCCAGCGCGGATGGTCTCCAGCGCGAAGGCCGCCAACTCGGGGAAGTGCATCTTCATCGCGATCTCATAGAGCTGCTCGTTCGCGTTGAGATTGAAGGGATCCTTGCGGAAGACGTTCTCTTCCATGTCGGCGATCTGTTCCGCTGGCTCCTTTTTAGAGCTGGGCTTGAAGCCTCCCAGGCCAAAGCTGAATTTCTTGCCGCCGCTGCCGCCGCTGGCCTCGCTCTCCGCGCTGCGCAGCAGCTTGCGACCGTCGATGAAGCCCACATTGGCCGTCACGATGGGCATGAGCTGGTCGATCACATAATCCCAATTTTTCCGCTCGGCGGAGATCAGTACTTTTTTCCAGAGGGCCTGGTACCTGGGGTCGAGTTCGGCTTCCTTGACGATCATAATCCTTGTGGGTCTTGGGCTGGTTTGGGTGGATGCGTTTTGAGGTCACTTTTTACCGCCGCCGAACCAGGCGGCGATCGCGCGTAACTCCTCGCCCGTGCCTTCAGTCAGTGCCTTCAGGCTGAATCCGTGCTCAAAGAGCACCATCCAGATGAAGGTGGCGGTGATGAAGGCCAGGGTCCAGAGGACTTTGGAGAGGAGACGCATGTGGGAATTAAGTCACTCTATGAAGAAAAGGTGGGAATCGTCCAGCACGGAGTTACGCGGGCGGAAAAACCTTCACTCCTTTTCAAACAGCAGCCGCAGGCTGTTCAGGCACACCACCACCGTGCTGCCCTCGTGCGTCAGCACCCCCAAAGTCAGCGGCACGAGGCCAAACAGCGCCGCCACCGCCATCACGACCACACTGCCGAGGGAGATGATCAGGTTCTGCTGGATGATGCGCCGGGCTTGCTGGCTGATGCGCCGGGCGGAGAGCAATTTTTCGATCTTGTCCTGCATCAGCACCACATCACTCTGCTCCAACGCCGCATCGCTGCCCCGTGCTCCCATCGCCACGGAAACGTAAGCTGCGGCCAAGCTGGGCGCGTCGTTCACCCCATCCCCGATCATGGCGACTTTGTGTCCTGCCTGGGTCAGTTCACGGATCACCGCCACCTTGTCCTCTGGGTGCAAACCGGCCCGCACCTCGGCGATGCCGAGTTTTTCGCCCACTTCGATGGCCGCCGCTCGGCGGTCGCCCGTCAGCATGATCGTGCGCACGCCCTCAAACGCGAGTTTTTCCAACACGCCGCGGCTTCCAGCGCGAATCTCGTCCTTCAGCAGCACGCGCCCCACGATCTGCTCATGCAGCACCCACACCTCGCTGAATCCCATCGGCGCGTCCGGCACACCTGCCAGCACCTCGCCCAAAGCGCTGTCTTTGACGAGTTCCCGCCGCCCCACATAGCTCAAACCGCCCGCCGTGCGCCCGCGCAGCCCCTGACCGGCGATGGATTGAAACTCGGCCAGCTTTTCCGCCACGATGCCCTGCGCCTGCCCGTGACGGGTGATCGCCCGTGCGATGGGATGGTTCGAGTTCGCCTCTAAGCTCACCGCAATGCGCAAAACATCCGTTTCACGACCAGCAGGGAAACTTTCGATCTTCGTCACCTTCAATTCGCCCTCGGTGAGTGTTCCCGTCTTGTCCATGGCGATGACATCGACCTCCGCCAGCTTCTCGATCGCCGCGCCTCCTCGGAACAGCACACCGCGCCGCGCTCCCCAGGCGATCGCGGCCAAAATCGCCGATGGAATCGATAAAACGAGCGCACACGGACTCATCACGACCAGCAACGTCATCGCTCGATAAAACGACGACTTCGACACCGCCGTGTTTTCAAACGGCGGGATGCCAAACCCCAGCCACCACACGAAAAACATCAGCGCCACGACACTGAGCGTCAAAATCGTGTAGCGCGTGCCAAAACGGTCCGTGAAGCGCTGGCTGGGTGCCCGCAGATGCTGCGCCGTTTGGATCAGCGTGATGATTTTGGCCAGTGCGCTCTGTGTTGCAGGCCGGTCCACCCGCACCTGCACCAGACCCCACTGGTTCAGGGTGCCGCCGTAAATCGGAGCCCCCGCTTCCTTCGTGATCGGCACCGCCTCGCCTGTCAGCGTGGATTCATCCGCCGCCGTCGAGCCTGAAATCACCGTGCCATCCACGGCGAACAGCTCATCCGGCTTCACCACGATCACATCGCCCACTCGCAGGCTGCTGACGCTGCGATCTTCCGCCGTGCCATCCGGCTGCAGCACATGCGCCAGTTTGGGAGCCGATTTCGTCAGCGCATTGATCTCCTTGTGCGTGCGATACATCACAAAGTGCTCCAGCGCTCCCGAGGTAGAGAACAGGAACAGCAGCAGCGCCCCTTCCTCCCAAGCGCCGATCGCCACCGCGCCTGCCGCGACCGCCAGCATGAGGAAATGCACATCCAGCCGTTTTTCGAGCAGATTCTCCCACGCGTCCTTCGCCGCGTCCCAGCCGCCTGCGATCAGCGAGATCGCAAACAGGGCTGGTTGGTCAAACACATAGCCAGCCACCAGCGACACCCCACAAATCGCCGCCTGCCAGGCCAGCGTGCGCCATTCATCATCGCTCTCCTGCTCCATCTCGTCCGGCTCAGGCCAGGCAAAATCACGCCACTTCCAAAACGTCGGCGCCGTAGGGCAGGAAGGCTTTTCCAAGACGAGCGCACCGTCTTTTTGCTGCACGTCCAGCATGCCCGAGTGCGCTGGAACCGCCTCCGTCTTCTGCAGCCAACGCGCATCCACCGCCCGTAGCACCTCCGTGAGCTTGGCTTGCAGCAGTTCGCCATCCACCTTGCCCAGCGTCGCCATTTCGACGCGCTTGGACTCCGGGTTCAGCCGGATGGCTTCAATGGACGGCTCATCCAGCAAAAAATCCGCCAGAGCTTCCATCCAATCGGGTGACTCCGGCGGTGTGGGCGAGGAATTAGACATGCCGTGCTTTACGAGCCAGCAAGACGCGTGACAACCTCATCTTCATCACACATGATCTGCGCATGATTCGCAGTCTCATCGCCGGAACGCTTCGGGTGTTCTCCGGCTCACCCGCCTCACAAAAAAACGCCCCGATGTGCAGCTCGTCCCCGTCTGGATGGAAAACCTCAACCGCTCCTCCCCAGAGGCGAAGTTGAACAGATTCGATCTTGGCCTCCAGCATGCTTCGCTTGAGATGCCTGTAAAAAACCACGCTTCCGCTGCGTGTCCTTGACCCCCCAACATGAAATCTTCCCGTCGTCTTTTCCTCCGTGGCACCGGTGCAGCGCTCGGCCTGCCGTGGCTGGAGTCCATCTGCGCTTTCGGAGCTGAATCCGTCAAACAGAACACCGCGCCGCGCCGTCTCGCCGTGTGCTTCACCGGCAATGGCGTCAATCCCCACCACTGGGGTGCCAAAATGAGTGCCGGCGGCATGGAGTTGATGAAATCACTCACGCCGCTCGAAGGACTCAAAAAGCATGTGAACGTGTTTCAGGGCCTGTGGAATCCCACCACCGTCGAGGGCGAAGGCGGCCACTACCCAAAGATGAACGTGCTTTGCGGCCTCAAGGTGAAAAAGACCACCACCGATGTCGAAGTCGGCACCACGATGGATCAGCTCATCGCGGCACAAACCGGCAGATTCACTCCCATTCCGAGTGTCGTGCTCGGCACCGAGCGGCCTAGCTACAGCACCGACAGCGGCTTCACGTCCATTTACTCCGCCTACATTTCCTGGAGCACGCCTACCACGCCAGCGCCGAAGGAAATCTTCCCCCAGCAGGCCTTTGACCAGCTCTTTGACGACGGCAGCAAGCGCAAGCGCGACAAAAGCATCCTCGACCTCGTGCTCGACGACGCGAACAGCCTCAAACCGAAGCTCAGCAGCCGCGACAAACAAAAGCTCGACGAATACCTCACCTCCGTGCGCGAGATCGAGCAGCGTGTCGAGCTCGCGGAAAAAATCAGCCAGGCTGAGACCAACGGCCAAGGTTGGCAGCCCAGTGTCAGAACGGTCACGCTCGGTCGCCCCGCCGCCGGCATCCCCGCGAGCAGCGAGGACCACCTGCGCCTCATGTTCGACATCATGCTCCTCGCCTTCCAGATGGACCGCACCCGCGTGGCCACCTTCATGATGAACAACGACCTCTCGAACATGCGCTTCCCCAGCCTCGACGGCATCAGCGGTGGCATTCACGAGCTGTCGCATCATGCCAATGACGAGCACCGCCTCAGCCTGTATCAGCGTGTGAACGAGCATCAGGTCAAACTCTGGGCCGAGTTCCTCGCCAAAATGCAGGCCACCAACGAAGGGGAGCGCTCCCTGCTTGAAAACAGCATGATCCTGCTCACCAGCAGCCTCATGGACGGCAACGCGCATGATTCGCGCCAGCTCCCTGTCGTCCTCGCCGGCGGTGGCGGCGGCACCATCCAAGGCGGCCGCTTTCACGACCTCAGCAAAGACCCCAACCGCAAACTCTGCCGCCTCCACCTCGCCCTCATGGACCGCATGGGCGTCAAAACCAGCCACTTCGGTGACGCGGAGAACGCGCTGGCGATTTGAAACAATTTGGAATTTGCCAGATGGCAGACTTAAACGACCACCTCATAGATCATGCCACGGGATCGCTGTGATGTTTGTGTCGAGCTGCATCGGCCTGTCGCAGCGGCAGACGACGTA
>JAJTDU010000127.1 GCA_021298725.1 Verrucomicrobiaceae bacterium
GTTCGTCGAGTGCTACGACTTCACGTATGACATCACCGAACCGCGCCGCTTTGACGACAGCTATGCCGATGTGCTGCTCGTCTTGCGCAAGTCAGACGCTGCGTGATTTGCCCTCCAGCATGCCGTGGTCATCCCGTTTGACCCAGGAGATTGGACGCTGGGCAACGTTTCATCATTCGTCATTCTGAATTCGTCATTTTCACTTCATGCTACCGCACTCCGACCTCCTCGAACTCAAGCGCTGGAACACCCCGACCCTTTACAACGGCTGGGAGCAGATCACCAAGCTCGATCCCGCCGCCGCTGCCTTCAATCTGGAGGAAACCCGCGACTTCATGCCGCAGATGGGGCCGATGGTCGGTTACGCCATCACGGTCGTCATTGAGCCGAGCAACAAGACGCATCGGGAGGCCAATCCCGATGGCTGGAACGAATACCGCCGCTACGTTGCCAGCATTCCTGGTCCCAAGATCGTTTGCGTGCAGGATCTCGACAAGCCGCGCACCATCGGTTCCTTCTGGGGTGAGGTGAACAGCAACATGCATCGGGCGCTGGGCTGCCTGGGCACCATCGTCGATGGCGCGATCCGCGATGTCGATGAAATGACCAACGCGGGCTTCAAAGCGCTCGCCCGCCGCCTTTGCGTCGGCCACGCGCATGTTCATCCCGTGCGCTGGAACTGTGAAGTCGAGGTCTTTGGCCGAAAAGTGTCTCCCGGTGACCTGATCCACGCCGACAAGCATGGTTTCATCATCATCGAGCCCGAAGCGCAGCCTCACATTCTCGAAGCCTCACGCTTCATGGACGCGAACGAATGCCAGACCGTCATCCCTGCCGCGCGTGGCAGCACTGGGCTCAGCAGCGATCAAATCCTTGCCAATCTCGCTCTGGCCGGAGCACAGTTTGGCAAGAACGTCCGGGAGAGATTCCACCGTGAGGGCGAGTGGTAGCCTCGATGGGCCATTGCAGCAGCACTCCTGAACAACCGCATCCAATCACCAGTTTTTTCTGTTACACACACGCATCTGCCAACCATCATGAAACTCGCTTACGTCATCATCTTTGCCCTCAGCGGCCTCCTCGCAGCGGCTGAGCCTTTCATGGAGAAACAAGACCTCTTCACCGCTGGCGAAGACCCGGCTTACAACATCTACCACATCCCTGGCATCGTCGTGACGGCCAAGGGCAGCCTGCTTGCTTGGTGTGAAGCGCGCAAACGCCCTGCTGGCGTGAGTGACTGGGATGACATCCGCATCCTCCTGCGCCGCAGCACTGACGATGGCAAAACGTGGTCCGCGCCGAAAAGCATCGCCAATGTCGAAGGACCGAAGCAGAAGAACCCCTTTGCGCTCAAGATGAAGAACGTCGATCCCAACGACGTGACCTACAACAACCCCGTGCTCATCGCGGACAAGGATGGTGCCGTTCACATGCTCTTCTGCCTCGAATACGAGCGTGTGTTTTACCAGCGCAGTGACGATGACGGTGTCTCATGGAGCCAACCCAGCGAGATCACGGCCGCGTTTGAGCCTTTCAAAAAGCACTACGATTGGAAAGTGCTGGCCACTGGGCCGAATCACAGCATCCAACTCAAGACTGGCCGCCTTGTCGTTCCCGTCTGGCTTTCCACCGGGACCGGTGGTAATGCACATCGCCCCAGCGTCACCGCCACCATCTACAGCGACGATCAGGGCAAAACGTGGAAGGCGGGTGACATCGCCGTGCCCTGCACCGAGGAATGGATCAACCCAAACGAAACCGTCGCCATCGAACTCAACGACGGTAGCGTCATGCTCAATGTCCGCAGCGAATCGAAGGCGCATCGCCGTCTCGTCACCACCAGCAAAGATGGGGCCACAGGCTGGAGCAGACCGAAATTCGACGCCGCGCTGCTCGAACCCATCTGCATGGGCGGCATCGTCCGTTACAACCATGGCGGCCAGAGCCTCATTCTGTTTTCCAATCCGCACAACCTCGACAAAGAGAAAGGCAAAGCAGAACCCGGCCAAAGCCGCGACCGCAAGAACGTCAGCGTCAAAATCAGTCGCGATGAAGGCCAGACTTGGCCAGTGAACAAGCTCATAGAGAACGGCCCCAGCATGTATTCCGACATCGCGGTCACCCCAAGTGGTGCCATCCTCTGCTTCTACGGTCGCGGCACGAAGCCAGGCTTCGCAGGCGTGGGACTCACGCTTGCCCGCTTCAATTTGGAATGGCTGGAGCAGTAGCGAACGGGGCACTCGTGCAGGCACCTACATGGCTCATGCAACTGGCTGTTTGAGGCTAGGCCACCGCAGGAGCCGCAGCGGGGACAGTGGGCTCTGGTTCTTCCGGCGGAATGGCCACGGGTTCGGCCTTGCTGGTGACGCGGATGAATTGGGGCTCGTAAGCGGCCCAGTTCTCCAGGAGGGCCTTGGCGCGGGCGCTGTCGGTCTTTTCGAGGTGATCGAAGATGAGTTTCTTGAGCTGGTGGATGTCCTCGGGATCGCTGAGCTTGTCGCCCTTGATCATCTCGGCGTTGTGCAGCTTGGCGAAGCTGTCTGTTTCATCGAGCAGGTAGGCGACTCCGCCGCTCATGCCGGCACCGAAGTTTTTGCCGAAGCTACCCAGCACCACGACAGTGCCACCCGTCATGTATTCGCAGCCGTGATCGCCGATGCCTTCGACGACGGCGGTGGCACCGGAGTTGCGGACGCAGAAGCGCTCACCGGCCCGGCCGGCGGCGTAAAGACTGCCGCTGGTGGCTCCATACATCACGGTGTTGCCCATGATGCTGTTTTCCCAGGTCTTGTATTCAGCGCTGATGCGTGGGCCGGGCTTGAGGATGAGTTCGGCTCCGCACAGACCTTTGCCGACGTAATCGTTCGCCTCGCCGATGAGTGTGAGCTTGAGGCCGCCGCAGGTAAAGGCGGCGAAGCTTTGACCAGCGCTACCTTCGAGTGTGACATCCACCGTGCCCGGAGCGAGTCCGTGGTTGCCGTGGTTGAAGGCGATCTGGCCGCTGAGTTTCGTGCCGATGTTGCGGAAGGTGTTCTTCACCTTGTAGCGCAGCGGGCGGACTTTCATGCCGTCGCTGATGGCAAATTGAGCCTCCTGAATGATGCGGTCATCCAGCGGATGCTGGTCGAGGCCGTCATTGCGGTTCATCTGGCAGATGCGGGAGGAGTCCTGGCCGAGATCAGTGCCGACATCGCGCAGGATGCGGTCGAGCTTGAGTAGATTGGCCTTCGGATGGCCGGGGACCTCGCGTTGCTTCAAAAACTCGGGTCGGCCGATCATCTCATCCATCGTGCGCACGCCGAGGCTGGCCATGATCTCCCGCACTTCTTGCGCGACGGCGTTGAAGAAGTTCACGATCTGGTCCGGTGTGCCTTTGAATTTGGCGCGGAACTTCGGATCGGTCGTGGCGACGCCGACGGGGCAGTTGTTCAAATGGCACTGACGCACATAGACGCAGCCGAGGGCGATGAGTGCGATGGTGCCGAAGTTGAACTCCTCTGCACCGAGGATCGCGGCGATGGCGATGTCACGGCCGTTGCGCAAACCGCCATCGGTGCGCAGCGTGATGCGCTCACGCAGGCCATTGAGCATCAAAACCTGCTGCGCCTCGGCCAGACCGAGCTCCCAGGGCAGTCCAGCGTGCTTGATGGACGAAAGCGGACTCGCGCCCGTGCCGCCTTCGTGGCCAGAGATGAGAATGATATCCGCGTTCGCCTTCGCCACGCCGGCGGCGATGGTGCCGACGCCGTTTTCCGCGACGAGCTTGACGCAGACGCGGGCGCGTGGGTTTGCCTCCTTCAAATCGTGAATGAGCTGAGCCAGATCCTCGATGGAATAGATGTCATGATGCGGCGGCGGGCTGATGAGCATGACGCCGGGCGTGGTGTTGCGCAGCCGGGCGATCATGCGGTTCACCTTCATCGCCGGAAGCTGACCGCCTTCGCCGGGCTTTGCACCCTGGGCCATTTTGATCTCCAGTTCCCACGCGTTGGCGAGATACTCGGCGGTGACGCCGAAACGCCCACTGGCGACCTGCTTGATCTTCGAATTCGCCCAGTCGCCGTTTTCATAGGGCTTGAAGCGCTTCGGATCTTCACCGCCTTCACCGCTGTCGGATTTACCGCCGATGCGGTTCATGGCGATGGCGAGCGCCTCATGCGCCTCGGGTGAAATCGCGCCGAGGGACATCGCCGCTGTGGTGAAACGCACGCGGATGTCTTCGATCGGCTCCACCTCGTCGATGGAGATCGGGCCTTCCTCGCCGGGCACGAACTCAAACAAGTCCTTCAAGGCCGTGGGCGTGTTTTCCAGCGCGGCCTTCACATAGGTCTCGTAGTCCTCGTGTTTGCCGCTCTTGACGAAGGTGTGGAAATTCTTGATCACCGGCCCGGTGACGGAATGCATCTCGCCTTTCTGACGTGGGCGGTAATAACCCGGGTCACCGAGGTCGATGCTGGTCTGTCCTTCAGGTAAAGCGGTGCCGTAGCCTGCCGCGTGACGTGCGAGAGCTTCCCCAGCGATCTCCTTGAAGCCGATGCCACTGATCTGGCTGGCACTGCCGATGAAGGCGGCCTGCATCACTTCCTCGCCGATGCCGACGGCCTCAAAAATTTGTGCGCCGGTGTAGCTGCTGAGCACGGAGATGCCCATCTTGCTCATGATCTTGAGCACGCCTTTTTCGAGGCCTTTGCGGTAGTTTGCCACGGCCTTGGCGAAGTCCATGCCGTCGAGCTGCGGCTTCTTCGCCGTTTTATCCTGCTCCACGATCTCGCGGATGGTTTCAAAGGCCAGATACGGGCAGACCGCGCTCGCGCCGAAGCCGAACAGGCAGGCCATTTGATGTGTGTCGCGTGCCTCGCCGGTGTCGATGACCAGACTGAGCCGCATGCGGATTTTGCGACGGTTCAGGTGATGATGCACCGCTCCGGTGGCCAGCAGTGCGGGGATCGCAGCACGTTCATGATCGAGCGCTCGGTCACTGAGGATGAGAATCTGCACGCGGTCCTTCGCGGCCTTCTCCGCCTCTTGGCAGAGACGATCCAGCGCGTGCTTCATGCCGTCGGTGCCCTCGGCCATCGGCCAGGTCGTGTCGAGAATGTGATGCGGGTAATCCGGCAGCGCCTTGAGCGAGGTGAGCTCGTTTTCAAACAGGAAAGGCGAGTTCAGATGCACCACCTTCGCGTGCTCAGGAGTCTCGCCGAGCCAGTTGCGCTGCGCGCCAAGCACCACATCAAGGCTCATCACCGCGCGTTCGCGGATCGGATCAATCGGCGGATTCGTGACCTGTGCGAAAAGCTGGCGGAAATACGAGGTCAGCAGGCGTGGCCGCGTGGACAGCACGCTCAGCGCTGCGTCGTCGCCCATAGAGTAAGTGGCTTCCTCGCCCTTCGCGAGCACGGGCGTGAAGGACATGTCGAGTTCTTCCTTCGTGTAACCAAACGCGGCCTGCTTTTGCGACAGCGTGAGGATGTCGAGATCGCCTGCGGGCAGCTCGGGCGCGAGCGTGGTGAGGCTGGTGCGATTGTTGAGCCAATCGCCGTAAGGCTTGCGGCTGGCGAGATCGGCCTTGATCTCGTCATTGAAGCGCACACGACCGCGCAGGACGTCGATCTCCAGCATCTCGCCGGGCGCGAGGCGGCCTTTGCGCAGCACTTTGGCGTCGTCGATGGGCACGATGCCGACTTCAGAACCGAGGGCGAAGATGCCGTCGCTCGTGAGCTTCCAGCGGCTCGGGCGCAGGCCATTTCGGTCCAGACTGGCAACCACACTGAGTCCGTTTGTAAACACCAGCGCCGCTGGGCCGTCCCACGGCTCGCTGAAGCACTCGTGATACTCGTAAAACGCCTTCAGCTCGGCAGAAGTCGTCGGATCGATGCCATAGGCGCTCGGCACCAGCATCGCCAGCGCATGCACAGGATCGCGGCCGCTTTGCACCAGCAAATCCAGCGCCGCGTCGAGGCTGGCGCTGTCGCTTTGGCCCTTGGTGATGAGTTCCTTCAAAAGCTGCTCTTCGCCTTCCCAGACGACGTTTTCAAAGTCGCTCGCCCGGCTGTTCAGCCAGTTGCGATTGCCGCGCACGGTGTTGATCTCGCCATTATGCGCCAGTGTGCGGAAGGGATGCGAGAGCGCCCAGGTGGGAAAGGTGTTAGTGCTGAAGCGCTGATGAAAAATTGCAAACGCGGTCTCGTAATCGTCGCTCTGGAGGTCGGTGTAAAACTTCTGCAACGAGGATGGCAGCAACAGCGCCTTATAGACGATGGTGCGATGCGAAAACGAGGCGATGTAGAAGTCCGCCAGCTTGTGAATGCGCGCCTTGAGCCGCATTTCACGACGGATCAGATAAAGCTGACGCTCGAACGGATTGTCATCCATACCCTCGGGCCGGGCGACGAGCAGTTGCTGGATCACCGGCATGGTCAAGCGGGCCTTGTGGCCCAGCTCGTTCGGATTCACCGGCACATCACGCCAGCCGATGACCTGGATGTCGCGGTTGCGTAGCAGACCTTCGGCCAGCAGGTGGATTTTCATCCGCTCCGTTTGGTCCACAGGCATGAAAAACACGCCCACGGCGAGGTCCATCGGGTGATCCAGCTCGAAGCGCATCTCGTCGATGAACGGCTGGAAAATCTTGTGCGGGATCTGCGTCAGCACGCCCGCGCCATCTCCAGTGACCCGGTCCGCATCCACCGCCCCACGATGCTGCACGTTGCAGACGCCGTTGATGGCTAGGTCCAAAATGGATCGTGAACGCTCCCCCTTGATGTTCGCCACAAAACCGACCCCGCAGGCGTCTTTTTCGTTCTCGATGTGGTGAAGACTGCCTTCGTTCGGGATGTCCAGGTCGTAAAAGGGGTGTTTCATGGCGGCAAACCCCAGTGGTCATCAACCGTGCGGCGTGGCGCGTGGTGATTGGCTGGGATGAGCTTGATCGCAATAGCAGGTTCAGGGCCGGATTGATTGCCAAATAAATACGCCTCGTTTTAGCCTGCCAGAGTGCTCAAAAACCGCCTGAAAAAGGCCACTCCGGCCTCCAGATCTGCCACAGCAATGAATTCGTCTTTCGTGTGCGCCTGCGCGATGCTGCCGGGGCCGATGGCGATGGCCGGTGTGCCCGCTGCGGCGAGGAAGGCGGCATCGCAGAACCACGGTGCGCCTGTCAGTTCGCCTCCGGCGGCGATCAGCTTCTGCACGAAGGGATTCGCGGGGTCGGTATCGAGGTGGAATGCCTCGCTGGCGACGGTGACGCGAGCGGTTTCATCAAGGCGCTGCACAAAATCGGTCAGTAAAGCCAGCGCACCGCCTGCCTGATGCAATCCGGGCGTCGTGCGGATGTCCACGCGGAGTTTGCAGGCGTCGGCGACGATGTTGCTGCGTGTCCCTCCTTGGATCATGCCGAGATTAATCGTGCTCATGCCCAGCCATTCGTCGGCACCACTGGCTTCGGCCAAAAGGGCGCGGAAATCGGAGTCGAGCGCTGCGACGAGTTTCGCCATCTTCACAATGGCGTTCACACCGAGTTCGGGTGTCGCCCCATGCA
>JAJTDU010000287.1 GCA_021298725.1 Verrucomicrobiaceae bacterium
TCCACCTTCCTGAACCTCTCGGTGCCGCTGATCAGTGGTGCAGGTGAAGACGACGCAGGCAGCCTGACCTGGGGTCTGGGAGCTGGTTACATCTCTTCGGTGGAGACACCGACCGGAAATCCGATTAACGTCAGATCATTCGATTATTCCGAAATTGATGCGTATACCTCACTCAGCTACGACGCAGGATTCGCCACCTTCGGCATCTCTTACCAGTATTATTTCTATCCAGATACCTATGCTGGTTCGGGCTTTGGTGGTGTTGCGGGTGGTAGTTGGGCCGGTGACCCAGAATTTGGCATCCGTGGCAACCAAGAAATTGGATTCACTGTTGCCAAGTCCATTGGTAGCCTGAACCTCAATCTTGGTTACTACTATGACATGACAATCGGTGGTTCTTACGCCCAGTTTGCCACCGATTATACCTTCGCGGTGACGGATTGGCTGAGCATCGTTCCAGCGTTTCAGATCGGCTGGGGCAATGACTACTACACCGGCAACCGCTCTGGTGTTGTAACGCAAATTAACCAGATTGGTGATACTAATTTCCCAACATCCGGTTTGACTCATATGTTGTTCTCCATCTCTGCACCAGTGCAGCTCACGAAGACAGCCACATTCACGCCTTATGTGGCTCTGAATAACTCCCAGAGCCTTCGCTCTGGACTCAACCCCCAGCTCAATGAAATCTTCTGGGGTGCTAAGCTCAGCGTTGCCTTCTAATCCGCAGCGGGTCGCATGACCTGCTTAACCTTCCAAGGTTTCTTTGCTCCCGGTCAGTTCGCTGACCGGGAGTTTTTTTTTGCCCTGATGCGCCACTTCCGCTAGCGTGGAGATCTCATGGCAGACGAACACCCGCTCAACTGGAACTCACGCAACCTCACCCACGGCTGGCAGCGTGGCGTCAACGCTTTCTTCTGGGGCCTCGGCTTCAAACCCGAAGACTTCGACAAGGCACAGATTGGCATCGGCACCCCGCTCCTCGACGGCAATATCTGCAACGTCCACGCCCATGAACTCGCCAAGCTCATCGCTCAGGGCTGTGCCGACGCCGGCCTCATCGGCTTCCCGTTCGGCGTCTCGCCGGTGAGTGACAACATTACGCAAGGCAACATCGGCGGCGCGGCCTCGCTATGCTCCCGCAATCTCATGGCCAACGGTGCAGAGATGATCTGCACTTCGCATGGTTACGACGCCATCATCGGCCTGCATCATTGCGATAAAAACGGCCCCGCCTTTGCCATGGCGCTGGCCCGCACGAATTACCCCGGCCTCATCGTCAACGGTGGGAGCATCATGCCCGGCTGCCACAAAGGCCATTCCACGAGCATCCTTGACGTGTACGACGCCGCTGCGAAGGAAAAACAGGGCACCATGAGCTACGAGGAGTCGGAGCAGATCATCCGCACCGCCTGCCCTGGCGCCGGTGGCTGCGGCATCGCCGCTTCCTTCAATACCTGGGGCATCGCGCTCGAAGCGATGGGCCTCAGCCTACCGGACACCTCCTCCATGCCCGCCATTGAGGCCGGAAAACGCAGCGAATGCCTCCGTGTCGGCCAGGCCGTGCGCCACTTGCTCGAAAAAAACATCCGCCCGCGCGACATCATCACCAAGGCGTCGCTCACCAATGCCATGACCGCCATCGCGGCCGTCGGCGGCTCCACCAACGGAGTTTTGCACATCCTCGCCGTCGCCCGCGAGGCCGGCGTGGACTTTAACCTGCGTGATGTGCAAGCCATCTGCCGCAAAACACCAGTGCTGTGCAATTTCGCCCCGCGTGGCCGTGGCACCATGAACGATCTGCACCGCCTCGGCGGCACCACCATGCTGCTGAAGCACCTTTTCGCCACCGGACTGCTCGACGGCTCATGCATCACCGCCGACATCCAGATCTGCTTCGGCAACATCGCCCCACACGGCATGGTCTTCAAAGTTTCCTCCCTGGACGAACCGCGCTTTGAAGGCACCGCCATCTGCTTCAACGACTCGAAAGGCGTCTCCGATGCCGCCGCCGCCGGTCGCATCCGCCCCGGTCACATCGTTGTCATCCGTGGCTGCGGCCCCGTGGGCCTCGGCATGCCGGAAATGCACGTCGCCAGCGCCGCGCTCGCCGTGCCGGAGCTTTACGGTAAAGTCGCTCTTCTTTCCGACACACGCGTCTCCGGCGTCTCCGGCGGCGCGGTCGGCGTGCATTGCAGCCCCGAGGCCGCCGTCGGTGGTCCCATCGCCCGTGTGCAGGATGGTGACGTGATCGAGTTCGACCTCCTCGCCGGCACGATCGAGGTCAAAGCCGATCTCGATGCCCGTCCGCTGACGATTCTGCCCGTCACTCACCCCTTCGGCTACCTAGCGGACTTTGCCGCCACCGTGACCCAGGCCCACGAGGGCTGTGTGCCGCGCTGGGTGGTTTCCAGGGCTTAAGAAGCGCCGTTTTACCTCAACGCCCGATTGAGAAAGGCGGCGACCAGCCTGCTGCGTTCATCATCATAAAATTCCTCACCACCGTGCCTGCTGCCCGGCAAGGTGACGGACTTTACCGGCAACTTCAGTGCCTCGTAAGCCGTGGTGAATTCCTGTGACTGCTCATGTGGCATCTGGGGGTCCGCGTCGCCATGGATCAGCAGCAGTGGCGGATCGCCTTTGTCTAAATGGGCCACGGGGCTCGCCAGTTTTGCCAATTCGGGCTTTTTCTCCGGCACGTCTCCCAACAGCAGTTTCAGCGCGGGAATTCGCACCGTGAGGCCGAATTCCGTGCTCTGAGGGAGGATCGACTGCAAATTCGATGCCCCGTACAAACTCACGATGGCATCCACCCGGCTGCTTTGATCGAGATGATCGCCGATTCGCCCCTCCAGCATCTTGTGACCGTTCGTCACGCCCACCAGCGCCGCGAGATGCCCGCCCGCCGAGGAGCCAACGATGGCGATTTTTTCCGTGTTGAGCCGGAATTCCGCCGCTCTGGCCCGCAGGAACCGGATCGCCGCCTTGATGTCGTGAATCTGTGCCGGAAACACCGCCTGCGTCGAGAGGCGGTAGTCCACACTGGCAATGGCGAAGCCCTTTTCGAGCAGTGGAGCGATGGGAACATCTGACTTCGAGCCTGCTCGCCACGCTCCGCCATGCACATACACAATCAGCGGTGGATTTTCCGCCTGCGGACGATGCAGATCGAGCTTCAAAACCAGGTCCCCGACCCTGGCATACTCGATGTCCGTCTGGGTGTCCGCATGGGCACCGGCCACTAGCACTAGGCCAAGAAAAAAGGCTTTCATGCTCAAAGTCGGAGTTTCTTCACCAGCAGGGCTTCTTTCTCGGACTCGCTCATGGGTTTGTGCTCGACTTTGCAGCCCGGCAGCGCCGCCTTGATCGCTTCCACATCCGCGGCGGAGATGTCAACGGTCTCGATCTTGAGCCGGGTCAGCTTTGGCAACGCTTTCAAATGCGGAATGATCTTCGCGGAAAGCCGCGCCTCGGTCAGTTCGAGGGATTCCAGCGTCTTGATCTGCGCCAATGTCTCCATCGACGACTCACTCAAGCTAATCGGCGAATCCTTGCCCCATTCCGGCAACCGCTGGCCGATGCGCAAGCCGGTGAGGTTCGTGAGCTTCACCAGATGCGCATTCCCCGCCTGCGTCTGCGCCGTGTGCCAGGTGCGGAATTCCTTGAGCTGCGTGAGCTGGCCGATGGCCTCCAGCGCAGCATCACCCGCCGTCGAACCGGCAAAAGTGAGCTTCTCCAGCTTCGGCAACACCTTCAAGTGCACCAGCCCGCTGCCGGTGAACCGCTCGGAACGAAATGCCGGATGGAAGAACGACAACGATTTGAGCTTACGAAACGCCGCGAATTGCTTGTAACCCGCGTCCGTGAGCTGAATGCCATCGCTGCTGAGCCGCTCCAGCTCCGTGAGACCGGTCAGCAACGCCAGCGTGTCATCCGTGATCGTTTTGCCGCTGATGGTGAGATCCTTGATCGTCGTGAAGGGCAGCCACACAGGGCGAGGAGGAGCAAGGAATGGAGCTTCATAGGCACAGGCAACGTTTGAGTTCATGGTCTTCTGACTGGGAGCGGCCAGATCCTTCGATCACGCTTCAAGCCACCTCCAGCCCGCTCATCGTCTTTTCCCCGGTGGCGAATCGCTCTTCCTGCAATCCAAGGCGCTGCAGAGCACTCACATACAGATTCGGCAGCGGGTAGTTGTCCTTCTGGTCAAAGGCGAGATGCTGGCCGTGTTTGAAGCCGCCGCCGGCGAAGAGGACAGGCATGTTCTTGTTGTCGTGGGCGGAGGCGTTGCCGAGGTTCGAGGTGAGCAGCACCATCGTGTCATCGAGGAGCTTGTCGGTCTTCAGCTTGCGCAAAAAGGCAGCCCACTCATGGATCACGCCCTGCTCGACGAGGGCGAGCTGCGCCAGCTTTTCTTCGTCCATGCCGTGGTGGCTGAGGTTGTGGTAGCTTTCATCCACTCCTTCGATGCCCTGCACGTTGTTGCCGGTGACGTGCAGCGTGATGAAGCGTGTGCTGTCCGTGGCCAGCGCCATGTGGACGATGTCGAGATAGATGCGCTCCACGGCGACTTCGTTGTCACGCGGGATCTGGCGCGGCGGCGCAAGGCTCACTTTCGGCTTCGGTTTGTGCGTCCAGGCCTCGTTCG
This sequence comes from Verrucomicrobiaceae bacterium, assembly GCA_021298725.1. Taxonomy (GTDB): domain Bacteria; phylum Verrucomicrobiota; class Verrucomicrobiia; order Verrucomicrobiales; family Verrucomicrobiaceae; genus Prosthecobacter. The sequence goes on from JAJTDU010000287.1 coordinate 4,649, forward strand.
CGGCAAGCCGCTGCTCCAGTTCACGCACGCTGGTGAACCACGCATCCAGCTTGTCACGATCTCCGGCTCCCAGTTCGCGCTGGAGTGATTTCGCCTCCGCACCGACCACATCCATCACACTGCGACCGCTGCGGATCAGTTCCGCCTGCCGTTCCTGCTCCACAGGTGTGTCATTCACAAATAATCGCGTGAAGAGCTTCATCGCGCTGTTTTCCGCCGGAATCATCGAGCCGTTCTCCGTGTAGCTCGGGCTCGTCTGCGAGTTCGTGTTCAAAACGAGCGATGGAAAGCGCGTCTCATGCCCCAGATGCTTCGCCATGAGCTGATCGAGCGAGATTGTGTTCCGCGTCGTCGAGCCGCGTGCATTCGGACACGCCGAAAAGATGCTCCCCTCCGCCGTGTGACCTCCCGTGACCCCGGGATGCGAGGAACCGGACACCACCGTGAAATCCTCCCGCAAATCCTGAATGCCAGCGAGATAACGCGAAGGCTTGTAACTTCGTCCCGTGCCTTCCGGCACCAAATTCGGATTGTGCAGCCCCAACGCCAGGCTCACGCCGACAAAACGCTTCGCCTGTTTCGTCTCCTTCACCGCCGCGAAGGCGGGCGTCATCGCCTCAAGCAAAGGGAGGCCGAGCGTGATGCCCGCGCCACGCAGCATGGCGCGACGGGAGAGGTGTTTTTGGAAAGTGAAAGTGCTCATGGTGCGGTGAAACGTTATTTGGTTCGGAAAATGTCGCTCAAAACCACCTCGCGCATGATGGAGCGGAGGTTGGTGGTCTTCTTGGCGATCTCATCGAGCGCGGCTTCATCGCTGAAACGCGGCGGAGCGCCGGTGGCGTAGGTGAGGAAGTGGGTGGCGAAGCCGCGGGCGAGGCGTTGGGGTTGCTGGGTGTAGATTTGCTGCCAGGTGGCGAGATCGGTGAAGGTCGCGCCTTCGGGAGTGACACCGGAGGGATCGATCTTCGCGCCTTTGCTGTCCTTGCCGTAGCCTTTGCGCCAGACGCCGACGGGATCGTAGTTTTCGAGGGCGAAGCCGGGTGGGTCGATGGTTTGATGGCAACTGGCGCAGCTTTCGTTGTGGCGATGCTTTTCGAGCTGATTGCGGATACTGGTGGCTCCGCGAATGTCCGGCTCGATGGCAGGGATGCCGGGCGGTGGCGGCGGGATGTGATTGCCGAGGATGCGCTCATTCACAAAAACGCCACGCACGACGGGCGAGGTGCTGGTGCCATCGGCGGTGACTTTGAGGATCGCGCCCTGAGTCATGAGGCCGCCGCGCTTGGCTTCGGGCTTGAGCATGACTTTTTGAAGGCCTGCGCCGCTATGGAGCGCGAGATCGGCTTTGTAGTGCCTCGCGAGGCGTCCGTTCAAGAAGGCGAAATCGGAATCGACGAGGTGGGTGATGCTCAAATCACGGCGCA
>JAJTDU010000128.1 GCA_021298725.1 Verrucomicrobiaceae bacterium
CGCGAAACTCGATCCCGCCTATCCCGCCGACAACTTCGAGCTCAACTGGCTGCTCACCGAGACACTCGCTTACCTCCAGGCACCGAATGCCGCCGCGAAAGGCATGGCCCTCATCGCCACTGCCGAAAGCCAGGAGCCGCAGGTCGAATACGCTCGCAGCCTGCGCTTCCTCAAAGCCGGTTGGACGCCTGAACTGCGCCAGCAGCAGCTCGAGTTCTTCCTCAAAGCCGCGAACTACAAAGGCGGCAGCAGCTTCGCCATCTTCATCGACTTCATCCGCAAAGACAGCCTCGCCACCTTCACGCCGGAAGAGACCGCGCAGTTCGCCGAACTCATCGCCAAGAAGCCCGAGGTGAAATCCGCCATCGAAAACGTCGGTGCCATGTTCGTGGGCCGCACGCCGACCATGTGGACGCTCGACGAGCTCAGCGCCGCCGCGAAGACCGACATGAAAGGCCGCAGCTATGACAATGGTCGCAAGATGTTCAGCGCCGCCGCCTGCTACACCTGCCACCGCTTTGGCAACGCCGGCGGCATGACCGGCCCCGATTTGACCGGCGCGGGCGGTCGCTACAGCCCGCACGATCTGCTCGATCAAATCATCAACCCCAGCAACGTCATCAACGAGCAATTCGCCCCCATCGTCGTCACCAAAAACGACGGCAGCATCATGACTGGCGTCGTGGTGAACCTTAGCGGCGACGGCGTCACCCTCAACACCGACCTCACCGACCCCAACCAGCGCGTGAACGTCGATCGCAAAGAAGTGAAGAGCATCGAACTCAGCAAAGTCTCCCCCATGCCACCGATGCTGCTCGCCATGCTCAAGAAAGACGAGATCCTCGACCTCCTCGCCTACGTCCTCAGCGGCGGAAACAAGGAACACGCGATGTTTGCGAATTAGCTTCGGTTGGTAATCGAGGTGAATGACAACTTCTTCGTTGAGCTACTGATCAAGCGATGGGCGTGCAGAATTTTAGAATCAAATTCCGGCAGGCGCATAACGCATCAGCACGAAAGAACCCTTCGAGGGAACTCAACTCTTTATCCTTCTTTCGCAGGGCATCTGCCGCCCAGCGCTGTCGAACATCACCGAGTGGCAAGCGGTCTGTCTCCGAATCAACGCCAATAAAAAAGGTGAAGTCGGGGTCATGCTCAGCGGCAAGTCTGTGCTCGAGACCGCTGAGCCGACGAGCGCCTTCAACAATTCCACAGCACCCAGAAAGCACTCTTCGAGCAACTAGCAGACCTCATTTCGAGCTCGGGAAACCTCAGTTGAATTGGTCATGGGGATGGTCGTTCCGTTATCCTTTGCTCTTGGATGGTCAGCCGACGAGAGCTTTACAGCGCTTTACCGCCTCACTGATCGCCGCCTTCGCGTCCTCCCAATCCTGCTTCATCAGCAACTCCGGGTCATTGTCCTCCTCTGCATCGTCGAAATAGATCATGCTGCGCAGCACGATCATGGCGTCGTGTGATGGATATTTCTGGCGGTAGATTTCGATAAGTCTATCCACACCGACATGCTGGATTAAGGCGTGGAGGTCGTAGAAGTCTTTGCGTGCCCCGCGATTCGTGATGGAGCTGAGTTTCATGCCAACGATGTCCTCCAGGCTGAACATGCGGATGCCGTCCTGGGTTTCGGGTGGAGCCAGCAGAGGATAGCGATAGGTCACGAAGTCCACCTTCAAGCCGCCAATGGAAGCGTTCAGTCCAATTTTGTTCATGCCGGTCGTTTCAAACCCTTCCACCTCATGGCTTAAAGTGTTCGCGAGGCTTTCCACATCAAAAGGTTCCGGCGTGAAGAAGTCGAAATCAATGGAACGCCGATGTCCAAATCGAAGTGCCAGGGCCGTGCCGCCCACCAGTGAGAACTGATGAAGCGCCGGATGATTGGTCAGATCTTTCAGGAGACCCAGGGAGCCATCGGGAAGGGTCTCGAAGTGCAGCATCGGAAGTTTTCTTTTTTCAGGTTCAGCATCAGGCAGAGAAAATTGACCGTACGCGGCTCCAGCGTGCGCAGACTCGTGACAACCTGCCGCAGCTTGTCATCGCCGTAGTGTCTGCGGAGCTTGTGCCAGCCATCCAGCCCCCCGCGCTCGACGACACGGGCGATGATCTGCTTCTCGTGCTTTGCGAGATCGAGAGTCGCTAGATTGGTATCCCAAAACAAAGCCTTCGGCAGACCGAGAGGCGTTGAAGAGGCGGATGGAGCTGAGTTCACGCCCACATGCTATGCGCCCGAGCCCAAAGCTCAATGCGGAATGCGACACATGTTTTGCCGGGAGAATCGAGAATGCCGTATCGTTACCAGCTGACCATGAAGCCCCTTATCTTCCTCCTCGCCTTCTGCTCTACGCTCTCTGCTGCCTCGCAACCCAACGTCCTCGTCATCATCGCCGACGACCTCGGCTACGCGGACATCGGCGTGCATGGCGGGAAAGAGGTGCCGACACCGAATATTGACGCGTTGGCGGCTGCGGGCGTGCGTTGCACGAATGGCTATGTCACCGCGCCGTATTGCAGCCCGTCGCGGGCGGGATTTCTCACGGGGAAGGCGCAGACGCGGTTCGGGCATGAGTTCAATCCGCATGTCGGCGATGAGGCGAAGCTCGGGCTGCCGCTGGATCAGCGCACGATTGCGAACGAACTGCACGATGCGGGCTACGCCACGGCGCTCGTCGGCAAATGGCATCAGGGTTTTGATGCGGCGCATCATCCGCAGTCGCGGGGTTTCGACGAATTCTTCGGCTTCCTCGTCGGAGGTCATAACTTTTTGCTCCACAAGGAGGCCGAGCCGGAGTTCGGCTCCGCGCATTCGCATGACATGATCTATCGCGGTCGCGAGGTGCAACATCTCGACGGCTACACGACCGATCTCTTTACGGATGAAGCGCTCAGCTTCATGAATCGCAACGCCGCGAAGCCATGGTTCCTCTACCTCGCCTACAACGCCGTCCACACGCCGCTGGAGATCGCGGAGAAGCTCAAGAGCCGCATTCCGGCCTCAGTGACGGATGAAAACCGTCGTGGTTACCTCTCGCTGCTGCTCGGCCTCGACGACGCCATCGGCCGCATCAACGCGGCATTGAAAGCCAAGCACCCGAACACGCTGGTGTTCTTCTTCAGCGACAACGGCGGCAGTGGAAAGAAGCCATTCTTAGCCTACAACACTGGTATCAACACGCCCTTGCGCGGCGACAAAGGCCAGACGCTCGAAGGCGGCATCCGCGTGCCGTTTTTCGTAAGCTGGCCGGGGCAATTGCCTGCGGGTCAGGTTTATGAGCATTCAGTGAGTGCCATGGATGTGCTGCCGACGGCTGTTCATGTGGCTGGAGCTTTAGCTCCAGATCATGCGGCTAAAGCCGCAGCCACTTTGGAAGGCGTGAACCTCATCCCACACCTCAAGGGCGAAAACACCGCCCCACCGCATGAAACGCTCGCGTGGCGCTTTGGACCGCAAAAGGCCATTCGGCGCGGAAACTGGAAACTTGTCGATTTCCGCGATTTTGAGGCCAAAACGCAGTCGGGATGGCAGCTTTACGATCTGAGCACCGACATCGGTGAATCGAAGAATCTGGCAGCAGAGAAGCCGGAGCTGGTCGCCGAACTGGCAAAGGCGTGGGGTGACTGGAATGCGAAAAACATGGCCCCACAATGGCATGGCAGCCCAAATGAGGATCCTACGGCACCAGCGCGCTCGTCAAAGGCCGGAAAGAAGGCGAAATAACCGCCGGCAGGGTGTTGATTGAGTCGCAAGAAGGAAGCTGCCAGAGGGTTGAAGGCCACCGACATGAAACGCTTTTCCTGTCTCTTGATTTTCCTGATCACGCTGGCCGCTTTTTCGTCTGTGCAAGCAGATCAATCAATGCGAGGCCGAAGGAAAACCGTGGGCGACAGACTGCACGCTGGCTATTTCCCTCGAAGGTCTGAGCGCTGTTTTTGGTGTTTATCCATGAAGGCACACACAAGTTCCCAGACGAGGCTCCGCCGCTGATCGCCAAATTCTTCAAGGAGCAGGCGGCGGCGGTGAAGTAGCCGTTCTCAGAGGTCGATTTGACGAGAACCTAAGCAGGCAGGTTTCACCGTTGCCGCGAACGCTACAGAATCGCGGCCTGCCACTCAGGTTCTTTGAAGCCGACGAGACACACCTTGTTCTTCGAGTCGATGGCGAAGGGGCGCTTCACGAGGTTGCCGTTTTCGGCGAGGAGTTTCAGCGCGGCGTCAGTGCTCAGCGTGGGCAGCTTGTCCTTGAGACCTCGACTGCGGTAGTCGAGGCCTGAAACGTTGAAGAGCCTGCGCAGATCGCCGTCATGGGCGGCGAGCATGGCCTTCAAGTCGGCGAGAGAAGGCGGCGTCTCACGAATCGCGATCTCCTCGAAGGGAATGGCGTGCTGTTTGAGCCATTTGATGGCGTTGCGGCAGGTGGAGCAGCCGGAGTAGGCGTAAATTTTGAGCATTGAGCGAGGTTTGGTTGCTAGCTTTGCACGCATTTCATCCACGGTTCAAATTCTGGCGGCAGTTTGGCCTCGAAAGCCATGGGCTGGTCATGAATGGGGTGATTGAAGGCGAGCTTCCAGGCATGGAGCATGAGGCGCGGGACACGCACGCGCTGCTTGGCAGGCTGAGCGTAAATGGGATCGCCGAGGATGGGACATTGCAGTGTCTCGCGCATGTGAACGCGGATCTGATGCGTGCGCCCGGTGAGCAGGCGGCATTGGATGAGGGCGCAGCCTTGATCCACGGCAAGACGCTGCCACTCGGTGACCGCCTCCTTCCCTGCCCCGTCGAGCAGGACGGACATGCGTTTGCGATCCACGGGATGCCTGCCGATGAAGTTCTGAATGCGCCCACTTTCTTCCTTCGGCACCCCGTTGACGACGGCGAGGTAGATTTTCGTGAGACGACGCTCAGAGAAGGCTTCGGTGAGGCGGCGGTGCGCGGTGTCGTTTTTGGCCACGACCATGCAGCCGCTGGTGTCCTTGTCGAGGCGGTGGACAATGCCGGGGCGCATCTCACCGCCGATGCCGCTGAGGTCCGCGATGTGGTGCAGCAGCGCGTTCACCAGCGTGCCATCGGCATTTCCTTCCGCTGGGTGGACGACGAGGCCGGAGGATTTGTCCAGCACCACGATGTCGGCGTCTTGATACAAAATCGTCAGAGGAATGTCCTGGGCCATGATCTCAACCGCAGCTACCTCGGGCACCGTGACGCTGACCACATCCCCTGCCCTCATCGTGGCTCCCGGTTTGACCGGCCTGCCGTTCAAGGTGGCGTGGCCATCTTTGATCAAGTCCTGCAGCCGCGAGCGCGACATTTCGGGCAAGCGCCCGGCGAGGTGCTTGTCGAAACGTTCCCCGATTTCAATGGTTTCAGTGACGGTCCATTCCATGGTACAAACTCAAGTTTCGAATTAATAAGGCAATCTGTAATTTCTGGCATATGGCATGCGTCCCTGCATGGTTAAAAAATTAAACCCGCAACTTTGATCCTCGCCCCTCCAGAACAAACTTTCTTGAGCACCTGCCCGGTCTGCCAAAAACAGATCGACGTCACGTCTCTGGAGCCGTTCACGAAGCTGAAGTGCCCCTTTTGCGGGCAGATGGTGAGAGTGCGGAGACGTTTTGATCACTTCATGATCGTGCGTCAGATCGGTGAGGGTGGGATGAGCCGGGTGTTCGAAGCGGAGGATGAGACCCTGGGCCGCCGGGTGGCTCTGAAAATTCTCAATCGTCAGTATTCCCGTGATTCGGTGCGTCTGGAGCAGTTCCGCCAGGAAGCGCACATCACCGCGAATGTGACCCACCCGAACGTCATCAAGCTCTACTCTGTGGGCTATGACCAGGGCTACTTCTACATCGCCATGGAGTTGGTCGGCGGCGGTAGCTTGGAGCAACGCATCAAGCGCGAGGGCCATCTGAAGGAATCCGAGGCGCTACATATCGGCCGCGAGGTGGCCGAGGGCTTGCGGGCGGCCCAGCAGCTCAATCTGATCCACCGCGATGTGAAGCCAGCGAACATCCTGTTCACCGAAACCGGCACCGCAAAGGTGGTGGACTTCGGTCTGGCGCTATTTGCCGACCGTGACGTGGATCACTCCGGTGAGATCTGGGCCACGCCGTATTATGTGGCTCCGGAAAAAGTCATCGACAACAAGGAGGACTACCGCAGCGACATCTTCAGCCTCGGCGCGTCGCTGTATCATGCGATGACGGGCAATCCGCCGCACAAGGCGGAAACGAATTCCATTGAGGACCTACGCCGCATCAAATCTAAGCGCGTTACGCTAGGCGATTCCGGGCTGCGCTTCTCCCCACGCACCGAGCACGTCCTTAACGGCATGCTCAGCTACAGCCCAGAGGAGCGTTTCTCGAACTACAACGAAGTCGTCGATGAAATGCGCCTGGCTGAAGGCATGCTCAACCGCAGTGGTGTCCGCCGTCGGCTGTTCTCGCGGCGGGCAAAGCTCATAAGCAGTATCGCTGCGGCAGTCACGCTGGCCTATGGCATTGGCTGGCTGCTTCGGGAAGGTGGCGAGCGCCGTGCCACGCAGAAAGTCATCCAGATCACACCAGGGAACGACCTCGACGGCGGCGGCGTGACATTGACTGCGGGCAAAGAAACGGTCTCCGAGCGTTTTGCCGAAGCGCGCGAAGAAATGCTCGAGTCACGTCACTTCGCCCAGGCACGTCCGAAATTCGTCAAGCTAGCCGAATCGAAAGAAGTGCCTGCATCTACCGCCAACTGGGCGAGATTCAACGCCGCGCTTTGCGACATCATTTTGGGCCGTAAAGCCGATGCCGTGGAGCAATTTCAAAAGCTCTCCACAGACGTCTCACTCAACGGCCTTGCCCCCTTCTTTAAGAAAATCAAAGATCGCATGTCGAGCACACTCTCCATCGGTGTCTCGCGTGACTTCAAGGACTACAGGCAAGACAACGAAGAGATCCTCGGATACTTGGTCCACGGGCTTGCCGAGTGGCATCTCGGCAGTGAGGGTGACGGCGCAGAGGTGCTGAAGTCCTTTGAGGAAATGCTCGCCAACATGAAACCGGTTGCCAGCACCACGACCTCGCTCGAGTGGCTGTCCATCTACGGCGACCTGGTGAATTACTACAAGCCTGACTTCAAGTGGGTCCAGGACGCCTTGAAAGCGAGCAGTTCAGGCAGCATTGAGGAACTCCGCACCAAGCTCGTCCAGGTAGTGCAGGCACAGAAGAATCTGAAGACCAGCGGTGCCTTCCGCAGCAAGATCGAAACCCGGCAATCCGCGCTGAAACGCGAAATCGCCCGCATGACCTTGGAGCAGCAGCAGCAGCAGATGCAGGCGGACAAAAAACGTCGGCAGAGTGATCTGGCGCTGATCGGTGAAGTCAATGCCCTCGTACCCTCACTCGTGCAGGGCTATGACTACTCACGTGCCATCGACCTCCTCGGCGGCACACGCCTTGAGACGGATGACGTGCGCAATGCTCTCGACGGTCGGCTCTACCTCCACACCCAGTCGCGCGATTTCATCCG
>JAJTDU010000129.1 GCA_021298725.1 Verrucomicrobiaceae bacterium
ACGACGCAGCACCGCGAAATTCGCTGTCTGCCACAGTTCCACGCCCTGCGCCCAGCTCTGCTGAATGGGGGATTCGCCCTTGGCACCACCCGCGAGTAAATCCGCACCCACCACATGCCAAACCTCGCCCTCGTGCTCAAAACGCGTCTGCAGTTCGTGGTTTCGCGTGAACGTCTCCTGCTCGAAATCGCTCAAATCCACGATCACCTTCGGCAGGCCGCCAAAGACGATGTCGGCCAGCGCTGCGCGGTAAACCGGCGGCACGCTGCCGGTCACCAGCTTGTCCGGCCGCGGTCCGCACGGAATCACCCGCACCTCGTCAAACATCTCCGCCAACCGCTGAGCGATGGCCGCATGATGCAACCCCGGTGGATTGAAACTCCCTCCAAAAATAGCGATGCTTTTCGGCATGCGGCATCCTGCCAGCGGTCGAAACGAGTGCAAGCCGCCAGAACTCACCCAGGCAAACAAAAGATCCCAGTTCCATCCCTGGGTCCTACCCTGAAAAAGACCTGTTCCCCAGCGCCACATCTCCACCGCATGCGTGGACTGGCACGGCAGCGAGGAAAATGGCTAGCTCACGGTGAAAATGACCGGCGGGTCCACAGGAGCCAGCCCTTACTTCTTCATCTCCCGCACATGCTTGAGGGCGGCTTCCTGCATGAAGTTGGAAGCCGCAGGCGTGTTGGTGTGGCCTGCGAGGACATCGGTGTGGATGGCCTTTGGCATCGTCAGCGCGTTGTAGGCCGCATAGACACTCGACGGCGGGCAGGTGGTGTCGATGAAACCGACTGTGACCACCGCGCCTTGGCATTTTGCCTTGGCGGCAAAATTCACGCAATCGAAGTAGCGTGACGCCTGCAACGCAGCGGCGTCTGGTTTGCCCTCGGCATCATTCGGCACGATTTTCGGCCAACCGTTGATGCGATTGGCTTGGCTGCCCGTGTGATCACAGCCTGCGGGCACGCCCGCGCAGATGAACGTCACACGCTCGTCGAGCCCTGCTGCCGCGAAGGCTTGGAAGCCGCCCTGGCTGCTGCCATAAACGATCAGCGTCTTCCCATCCCACTCCGGCTGCGCAGCGAGGAAGTCGATGGCACGAATCAAGCGCAGAAACATGCCTTTGAAGTAGCACTGCTCGCGGTCCTTGTTGCCAAACTGGGCATAGCCCTTCAATTCGCCATTCGAAAGCGCGTCATAAAACGCTTTGGGCTGCCCGTTCGGAATGCCGTGAGCATTGATGTCCAACGACAGCATGCCACCCTCGTTGGCCGCCCAAAACGTACTGCCCACATTCGCGCTGCGGACGCCAGCCCCATGAACGTGCAGAATCGCGGGCAATGATTTCGGTTTCGCGTTCTTCGGGCGGCCCAGATAACCGGAGACTGGCTTGCCGAGGCACTCCACCTGCACATCAAACGCATCCACATTCTTCGCGGCGGCAGTCACGGGGGTGAGGGTCGATTTCATCGGCACCTTGGCCAGTGCCGCCTTTTGCGCGGCCCAAAATGCCTCAAAATCGTCTGGCACCGGCATGCTGGGCTTGAGTTGGAGCGGATCGTAACCTGCGGCAGCCAGCGTCGAGGCCTTGCCACTGCTTGCGCGCAGCAGCAGGAAGCCGGGTTCATCCAATTTGCCGATGATCGTCGCCTTCCCGAGGCCGGTCTGTGGCGGCTTTGAGGGCGATGACCGGCGGCTGCGCATGCAGATTGAAGGCGGCAAGGAAAAGAGCGGTAGCGAAGGCTTTCATCAGGTGGGCGATGCTGTGGCAAAGCGGCGCATGAATCAATCTTCATCTGCGGACGGGCACATCGCGCTTGATCGGCATTCGGTGTGCTCCATTCTGCCGCACCCTCATCATGGTCGGAAAACGTGGATGCTTAAAAACGCTGCTGCTGCTCGCTGTACTCAGCTCGCTGCTGGTGTGGCTTGTCGCCGAGGTGTTTTTCAATGTGAACAGCAACATGGTGGCTCTGAGCGTGCGAAATTCCACTCAACCGCTGCAAATCCTCTCCAAACGCGGCGATTGGAAGTCAGCCAACGCCCTGACCACCGCCGATCTGGCCGCAGCGATGATCAAGCGCCAGGAAGAACCCGGCATGACCTGGGGCACGCTCAAAGTGCGGCGCGCCGGCGGTTCTTTTGCAGACATGGCGCAGCGTTTGTTCGGCGCAGAGGTGCATGTGGTCTCGCTCACGCCTGATCGCTTTGATTTCATGACCACTTTTCTGCCCAAGTTCGCGCTCACCACAGCGCGTGAGCGCATCGCGGAGGAAAACCTGTGGTTTGCCATCACCGCGAATTTTCGTGATCCCAAGGGCCGACCCATGGGCTGGGTTTATCACGAAGGAAAGCAGGTCAACTCGCCCTTTGGCGACTGGAGCGGCTGTTTTTTCGTCAAAGATGGCCGCCCGTGGTTCGGACCGAAATCGCTGCTCAATGAAGTGCCGGGCCTGATTCAGGAAGGATCACAGGTTTATCCCTCCGTGATGAAAAACCACACGACCTTCTCCTATGTGGAGCTGAAGCCGGATGCCTTTTTCGACGGCTCCAAAATCAGCTACCGCGCCCTCGGCGGCATGCGCAAGGACGGCACCATCGTCTTTGTACTCTCAGGCGATGGCGGCGTGATGAATGTGAGCGAGGTCACAGAGATCGCCCGCAAGCTGGACGTGCAGCACGCCACGCTGCTGGATGGGGGGCGTGCGCTGCAATACTCCATCCGCACTGACGACGGGCCATGGCACTTTCATGCCTTTAACACCGAACTGCCCTTCCAACACAAGTGGCTGGAAAGGCAGCGTTCGCCAGTGTACATCGGTGTGCGCCGCAAGGCACCGCTGATCATCACCAGCTCACCTTGACTCAGCGGGTGCTGGCGGTCTTGGCGGGTTCGGCTTTTTTCAGCACTTTTTCCAACTTCTTGGCGAATTCCTTCGGAGAGGAGCCGCCTTCCTGCTGGTCGATGGTTTTGCCGTTGGCATCCAGGAACAGGAGATGGGGGACGCTTTCGAGCTTGTGGCTTTCAAACAGCTTCAGGTTCGCATCCACGTCGATGTCGAGGTAGGCCCAATTGAATTTGTCATGGAAGGGCTTCACCGCAGCGCTGGGATAAACTTCTTTCTTCATTTCCTGGCACGGGCCGCACCAGGAGGCAGAAAAGACAAGAATCGTGGGCTTACCGTTTTCCTTGGCTGCCTTGGTCACGACCTCGTTGGCGGTGGCAAATTTGGGACTGCCTTCAGGGAAATCAGCCGCGTGGAGAGAGACCGCAAAAGCAGTGGCGAGAATGAGGAAGGTTTTTTTCATGGTGTGCGAAAACTAAACGCCGAATAGGCAGGACTAAGACGCGCCGGACCGTGAATTATTCCAGAGGGAATCATTTCGCACCAGGATGCCTGCAAGCGCATACGCTCAGCGTGTGTCTTGGGACTTCAGCGCTAGGCGTGAGTTCAGAGGCTCACCAGGAACACTTATGGACGAAAAAGTTGAAATCTCAGCGCGGAGTCGCGCTCCAGCGCGTCACCCGTCCGCGGGTGAACTCCACCACTCCTGCGGTGTAAGGCACATACATCACTGCTGGGCCACCGCCCATGAACGGGCCACCACCCATGAACGGGCCGCCGCCCCACCCACACGGGCCGCAGCCACCCATGCCCCAACCGCCATAACCAAAGCCCATGTTCATGTTCATGCTGTAAGTGCGGACGGGGCGCTCACCGACATAGGCCCATGACTCGATTTCCTTGCCCCGACTGGTTCCCACGGTGACCTGATCCGGCCTGCCCCAGGCTAGAAAGACGGCATCAGGGTTCATGCCCTCGCGGATCACACCGCTGGTCACGAGCTGCCGGTCTCCTGCGCTGAGTTGATTGAAAAGCTGCGGATTGCTGTGGATCTGGCAAAAGTCGAGCAAAGCTAATGACGACTCAGCTCTCCGGTTCGTTCATTCTGCGGGGCGGAAAAACGCCTCAGAGCCAGCCATGCGCCCGCCACCACCAGCGTTCCTGTGAACCACCACGGCCAGAGCGTCAGCGCTTTGGCAAAGACCTGCGGATCATCCGCGCTGATCCCCAGACTTCCGCCTACCCAGCTTGTCTGCCAGCCAAACAGCAAGGTCAGCACACCATAGGCCAGATTCGTGGTCAGTCCGCGAAAGCTGAGTGCCGTGGCCCGCTGCTCCGAGCTCACGATCCCATTGAGATAATGCGAAAGGAAGAACTGCAGAAAGCGCATGCTCATGAACAACGGCACCACCAGCGCGATGCCCGCCCAGCCCGGCTGCGGATGTGCCGCTGCCATCAGTCCAGCAAAGACCGCCACGCCCAACCACATGAAATTCTGCCGCGAGTTCATCACCCGCGTGCTTTTCTCCATCCAACCCGCCGTCACCAGCCCCAGCAACGAGACACCAGTGCCGATCACGCCGTACCAGGCCGCCTCAATGCCAACGAGCCGGTAAAAATTGCTCGCCACCGTGAGAAACAGCCGGATCACGCTGTCAAACACCACCCCGAACAGCAGCAGCGCGAACGCCGCCCGCGTGCGCCAGATCCAGCCGCCTGTTTTCAAGATCGAGGCACCGGTCTCGGCCACACTTTGCCAAAACGAGGCTACCGCCACGGGAACACGCTGCTCCGTCATTCGCAGCGTGACCCTAAGGCAGGCAAACGCCGTGCCCAGGCATAAAAACAGCGGCAGCTTGATCGCCACATTCTTCGCCACAACGATATCTAGGCCCAAGAACTCCATCGCAGCAGTCAGGCTATGATGATCATAGACCACGGAACCTGTGATGGAGGTGACTACAAAGCCCAGCGCCATCGCGCGCGACAATTTCGCCATCACCTGCGGCCACAGCTTTGAGCGGTCCGCCTCCGGCAGTGAGTCATAAGCCAGTGCCTCATCAGCTCCGCTCGCGCAGGCCTCCGCCGCGCCACTGAGCACCCGGTTCAGCACAAACAGCCAGAGCACAATGTCATGCCGCCCCGGGGGCATGGCGCAAAGCACCGTCATTTCCAGCACCATGAGCACCCCCGCCGCCACGACGAGTGGCCTACGGCCAAACCGGTCCGCCAGCGCTCCTGACGGAACCTCCAGGACCACGCTCGTCAGCGCCCACACCACGTTCAAGGCCGCAAACTCTCCAATGCTCAGCCCCAAGTCGAGAAACAGGATCGTGAACACCGGGTAATAGAACCGGCAATTGAACAGGAGGCGGAACCAGACAAACAGGCGCGCGTTGGGATGCTCGGACATGACGCGTGAATACGTCTGGAAAACGCTCCGGGCAAGCAATGCCAAACCTGAGGCCTGCTGAAGAACTCGCCTTTTTAAAGGGGGCGATCTCAGCAGGCGCAGATCTGTGCGATCAACAGCACTTCGCGCTCACATGATGATGGGCGCAAATGCGGCGACTACTTCTTCTCGGCATCCACACGTGCTTTGGCGGCGACAGCTTCGGCCTCGGCTTTTTGCTTGTCCGCATCGAGCTGGGCCTGGGCGGAGACCTTGCTGGCCTCGATGTTGGCCTTGTCGATTTCGGCGTTCGCATCCGTGCGTGTCAGCGCTTCCTTGGCGGAAGCGTCCACGGCTTCCTTTTGATGATCAATCGCGTTTTGCGCGGCGTCCGTGCGAGCGTCGATGGCGGCTTTCTCTTTGTTGCAACTGCTGACAGCCAGAGTGGTGAAGGCGAGGAGGGTGAAGGCGTTGAGTTTCATGGTGTGCTTTGGTTGAGGTGCCTGCTGGCCGGAGGGCGAACAAGCACAGTCGTAGCGTGAACCATCCGCCCCGCGTCTGCCATGGGGTGAAGGCCTACCTGTCACCCACCGGGGAACCACCGCATGCCGATGCTTACAACGATGAAATATCACTCCATTCTTCTCTTCCTAACTCTGGGACTGCTCGGCTGCGGATTGCAGGCCTGCGGCAAGCAAGCCGCCACCAACAAAACGGCGACCCAGCAAAAAGCCGACGAAAAAGCCATCGCCGTCAGGGCGGCAACAGACAAAATCATCGCCGATCAAAATGCATCGGAGGCTCTCACAACGGCAGAGATCAAGGAAAAGGCCGCCAAGGAACTGACGAAGCAGCCATGATGCAGCAGGGACTCACTTCGTGCCAAGCGCGGCGTTGCGCTCAATCTGGTCCGTGATCTCCAGCGCGATGCGCACGGCCTCCGCGCCTTCTTGGCCGGTGACGACCGGGCGGCGGCCATGACGGGCGCATTCGACGAAGGCAGCAATTTCGAGCTTCAGCGGCTCGCCTTTCTCCACCTCCACCTCCTCACGCACGATCTGCATGCCGTCTTTGCGGTAGATCCAGCCGCTCTGCTCCTGGTAATCAAGGCTGAGGTAGCTCTCACTCTGGAAGACGCGAATTTTCCGCATCTTCTCCGGGCTGATGCGACTGGCGGTGATGTTGGCGATACAGCCGTTGGCAAATTTCAACCGCGCGTTGGCGATGTCCTCACGTTTCGTCAACACAGGAATGCCCACGGCATCCACCTGGATGAGCTCAGACTTCACCAGATGCAGTACGATCTCGATGTCGTGAATCATCAGGTCGAGTACGACGCCGATGTCGATGCTGCGGTTCGGGAAGGGCGAAAGACGGTGCGCCTCGATGAAACGCGGGTTGTCCATGCGCTCCTCAAGCTGGCGCAGCACCGGATTGAAGCGCTCGATATGCCCAACCTGCAAAATGACGCTCTTCGCCTTGGCCAGTTCGATCAATGACTGCGCCTCAGCGTAGGACTCGCTGATCGGCTTCTCCACCATCACATGAATGCCGTTCTGGATCAGCGGCTCGGCCACTTTGCGATGAAAAACAGTCGGCACGGCGACCGTGGCGGCATCGACGCGTTGGGCGAAGTCTTCGAGGTCGCTGGCAGCATGCGTGTTGTATTGAGCGGCAAACTCGGCGGCACGGGCGGGGTCAGCGTCATACACACCGGCGAAGGTGATCGCGCCATCACTCAGCGCGGCGATCTCCGCCATGATGCGTGCGTGATTTTTGCCAATAGCGCCGACGCCGGCGACTCCGATACGAAAGGGTGTGTTGCTCATGTGGGTCTCGTGAAGCTGAATTAGAATTTGCCAGGGAACTTCATGCCCGGTGGCAGCTTCGGCATTTTGCCACCGCCACCGAGGCCACCGAGCAGGCTGCCGAGACCGCCCATGCCTCCCATGCCACCGCCTGCACCACCCATCATGGCATTGGCCATCTGCATCATGGCTCCCTGGTTCTTCATCATCTTCTTCATCATCTCAAATTGCTTGAGGAGTTGGTTCATCTCCATCACGGGGCGGCCCGCGCCGTTGCAGATGCGCTTGCGGCGCTGGCCGTTGATGATCTCGGGGCGCTGGCGCTCTTTGGGTGTCATGGAGAGGATCAGCGCCTCGGTATGCTTCATTTTCTTGTCGGCGTCGGGGCCGATGGCGTCTTTCATCTTGCTCATGCCGGGCAGCATGCCCAGCAGGCCGCCCATGCCACCGCCGGAGGTGAGCTTCTTCATCATGCGCATCTGCTGGAGCATGTCGTTGAAGTCGAATTTGTTGCTCTGCATGCGCTCGGCCATTTTCATGGCCTCCTTCTCGTCGATCTCCTCCGCTGCCTTCTCCACGAGGCTGACGACATCGCCCATGTCGAGGATGCGCTGGGCCATGCGGTCCGGGTGGAAGACTTCGAGCTGGTCGATCTTTTCACCCACACAAGGCACCGCCACGCGCGTCGCCATCGAGCTTCGTCATGATCAGGCCGGTGATGCCGACGGCGTCGTTGAACTTCTGCGCCACGCTCACGGCCTGCTGGCCGGTGGCGGCATCGGCCACGAGCAGGGTTTCGTTCGGCTGCACGATCTCGCGGATTTTTTTCAGCTCGGCGAGCAGTTCTTCGTCGAGATCCTGACGACCGGCGGTGTCGAAGATGGCCACGCCGCTGCCCTGCTCCTTGAGCCAAATGAGCGAGGCCTTCGCGGCCTTCACCGGATCAGTCTCGCCTTCGGCCGGGGCAAACACCGGCACATTAAGCTGCTGGCCGAGCACTTGGAGCTGCTTGATGGCCGCCGGGCGGTACAAATCCAGCGCGAGGAGCAGCGGGCGGCGGCCCTGCTTCTTGAGCCAGGCGGCCAACTTCGCAGAAGTGGTCGTCTTGCCCGCGCCATTGAGGCCGGTCATCAAAATGCGCTGCGGCGGCTCAACATTAAGCGCCACCGCCACGCCGAGGATCTTCACGAGTTCATCGTGGAAGATTTTGACGATCTGCTGGCCAGGAGAAACGCTGCGCAGCACCTCCGCGCCGACGGACTGAGCCTTGACGGCCTCGACGAGTTCCTTCGCCACTTTGAAATCCACATCCGCCTCCAGCAAGGCCATGCGGATGTCCTGCATGGCATCGGAGACGTTGGATTCGCTGATGCGGGCCTGGCCGCGCAGCTTTTTAAAGGCGAGTTCGAGTTTTTCGGTGAGGGAGGAGAACATCGGAGGATCAGATTGGGGCGCTGGATAGTCAGCAGATACCGCCGCAAGGCAACTGCGAAGCGCTGGGGCGCGGGCCCGCGCGCCACCGCCATTTCCTGCCGCCGGATCTGCCGCCGACGCCGCTCATTCCGCCTGATCACCCAGCCCTCGCCGAGCAATCCGCCGGACTTTTCCCATGATCCTCGACCCACCTGCGCCACCGGTTTCTTGAATCTGTGGGAAATCAAAAATCATGACGGCGCATGGCACATGAGGACTGGACGCTGGTGGCGAACCTCATGGAGGCGTTATGATCCTGCCATGAGTGCTTTAGCCCTCGAAATTGATCAGACCTTCAAGCAAATCGACCGCGCCACGGCCTCCCGGCTGGAGCGTTTGGTGAGGGACGTCATGGCGTTGGTTAAATCTCGCCCGGCTTCTGCGGTTTCGGCAGGGGATTCGACGATTCCATTCTCGCTCGTGACCGATGCACGGCCTCATTTAGAGGATGCGTGCAATGGCTTCCAAGTCATCCCAGCAAAGGGACGAGTCATCACCTCCGAGATGGTTCAGCGGATGATGGAGGAGTCTGAGGCGGCATGATCGCGCTGCTGGATGCCCACATGCTCATCGCGCTTTTCGACGCGGCGCATGTCGATCATCAAAAAGCGCACGCCTGGCTCTCCGCCCATCGCAATCAGGGCTGGGCCTGTGAGCGGCGCGTGTCCACTAGGCGGGACTGCGCTTTTGGTGACGGACGACGAGCACTTTCACGCGTTCGGGTTCGATTCGGTAGAGCAGCTTATAAGGGAAGCGGGAGAACTGGGCCACTCGACGGCCTTTGTCCGTCGGAGGCCAGTGACGCGGATAGCGCTGGATGGGGTCGATGACGGTGAGAAATTCGTCGAAGAAGCGATCGCCCAGGCCTTCGGTAGTGTCTTCGTAGTAGCACCAAGCGTCGTCGAGGTCCTTCTGGACGAACTTGTGATACACCACCTTCATTTCCTGCGACTATGAATGAAGGCCAGCAGGTCCTCGTGCGAGATCGTGGCAGAGGGATCGCGTTCCATCTCGGCTTCACGAGCATCGGCGATGGCGCTCAATTCGGCGTCACTGGAGCTAGGCAGGGCCTCGGAGATTTCGCCGAGTAGGCGGGAGATCAACGTTCCCAAATCAGGCATGGGAAGCTCGCGGGCCGAGGAATACACTTGGTCGAGGCTCGCTGTGATGGTGTGAGAATAGCGAAACGAGCGAACGACGACAAGGGAGATGTTGGGCGAGATCGGCTCAGGAGTCCTTGGAAATGCCGACGAATGTTCGGCTAAGAAGTGTGAGGCGACGAGTCGTCGCCACTCCATGGACGTGTTAATCCTACCCGGAGACATCTGGGATTCTATGGCTCTTTGCCCTTCGGTCTCCGCTTCGAGGATGAGGCGGAGTAAGAGACAGAGACAGATCAATAATACTTCACCAGCCCATCCTTCCATAGCGGCTTGAGCTGATCGATCGGGGAATCGATCAACGTGGTGCCGTTGTGGGAGATGTAGAGGTAAGGATCTCGGGTGGCTTCGCCGATGATGACGAGACCGGCTTTTTCGGCGGCGGTGACGTGTTCGGGGGCGATTTCGACGAGGAGGCGGCCGGGAGTTTCGCCGAAGAGGAGTTCGGCGGTGGTGAGGCCGCTGGCGGTGACGGGCATCTTGTCGGTGGCGATGCGGAGGCCGGCTTTGCCGCTGAAGGCCATTTCGGCCAAAGCGACGGCGAGACCGCCTTCACCGATGTCGTGGGCGCTGAGGATAGCTCCTTGCTTCACGAGGTCGAAGTAGCGGCGGTAGGCGGCCATGCTTTCGGCTTCATCAAAGGACGGACCGGCGTCGAGGCCGATGCCACGGGTGTATTTGGCGACGATGCTGCCGCGGAGGCCGGCGCTGACTTTGCCCAAAACGGCGATCTTGCTGCCGACGCGGCGCAACGAAGCGCCGACGACGTGCTTGGCGTCTTCGACGATGCCGAAGCCGCTGAGCAGGAGCGTGACGGGGATGGAGACGGGGCCTTCGTCGGTGACGAAGTAGTTGTAGAAGCTGTCCTTGCCGCTGACGAAGGGTGCCCCATACGCGATGGCGCTCTTGGCCATGCCCTTGGTGCATTCGACGAGGGCACCGAGCTCGCGCTCGTTGTCGGGATTGCCCATGCAGAAGTTGTCGAGGATGGCGATGCGGTCGGGATTCGAGCCCATGGCGACGAGCTGGCGCACGCACTCATCGACGACGGCGCGGCCCATGAGATGAGGGTCGGTCTTGCCCCACTCCGGCAGCAAGGCGCAGGCGAGGGAGACGAGCTGCGAGCTGCCATCCACGCGGATGACGCTGCCATCCTGCGGGCAATCGCCCGCCGCACCGGCGAGCGGCTTGAGGACGGTGTTGCCCTGCACTTCGTGGTCGTATTCGCGGATGATCGGCTCACGGGAGACGATGGAGAAATCGGACAGCAAGGTCTTGAGCGTGGCAGTCCAGGATTCCGGACGCACGGGCACGGCGGGCTGCACATCGGCGGGCGTGCGCCATTTCGCCCGCATCTCGCGGCGCGGGGCCTCGTGCAGCGCGGTGACGTGCAAATCGCAGACGGTGGTGCCGTGGTGCATGACCCTGAGCCGCTGCGAGCCGTCGGCCTTCGCGAGGACGAAGATCTCCGTCTGATAAATGTCGGCGAGCTTTTGCAACTCGGGCAGATCCTTCTCGTCGATGGCGATGACCATGCGCTCCTGGGATTCGCTGATGAAGACCTGCCAGCTTTCGAGATCGGGTGCTTTCAGCGGCGCATTCTCCAGCCACACCTCGCCACCGGTTTCGCGGAGCATTTCGCCTGCGGCGGAGCTGAAGCCGCCGGCACCGCAGTCGGTGGAGCACTGGATGAGGCCCTTTTCACGAGCGGCGAGCACCCAATCGGCCACTTTCTTTTCCTCGATGGGATTGCCGATCTGCACGGCAGTCTGATCTTCCTCGTGGGAGTCAGTGGTGAGCTCGGCGGAGGAGAACGTCGCCCCTTTGAGGCCGTCTTTGCCGGTGCGACCGCCTGCGGCGATGAGCAAATGGCCGGGCTTCACTTCCTTGGCGATGTCCTTGATCGGGATGATGCCGGCGGTGCCGCAGAAGACGAGCGGGTTGTAGATGAAGGTGTCGTCGAACTGGATCGCGCCATTGACGGTGGGGATGCCCATGCGGTTGCCATAATCGCGCACGCCGCGCACCACGCCACGCATGACGCCGAGGGGATGGATGACGTCCTTCGCCTTGATTTGGTCCTGCTCGATGTCCGGCGGGCCAAAGCAGAACACATCGAGCGAGGCGACGGGCTTCGCGCCCTTGCCCGCGCCGAGGATGTCGCGGATGACGCCGCCGAGGCCGGTATTCGCGCCCGCGTAGGGTTCGATGGCGCTGGGGTGGTTGTGCGTCTCGACCTTGAGGCACACGGCCTTGTCGTCATCGAGCTTCACAAAGCCCGCGTTGTCCTCGAAGGCGCTGAGCACGAAATCCGGCTTCGTTTTGCAGATCTCCTCCGTGACGTTGCGGATGTAGGTCTTGAACAGACCGTCCACGACTTCCTGCTGGCCGTTGAGCGTGTGGTAAATCTTCGCGCCAAAGATGCGGTGCTTGCAATGCTCGCTCCAGGTCTGCGCGATGACTTCCATCTCCACATCCGTCGGCTCGCGGCCTTCATCTTGATAAATCTTCTGCACCGCGAGCATGTCCGCCTTGGAAAGCGAAAGCTTCATGCGCTTCGAGAGATCGAGAAGCTGGTCGGCGGTGAGATCGCGGAGGGGGATGGAACGGAAAACGGCTTGGGACATGATGGTGGGGGGGCACTTTGTCTATGCAAAGCGGTGAGAGCCGGTCAACGCCGGAGGGGGAGGAAATTGGGCCGGGTAGTTTCACCCCAACTACCGATTGACCACCTGCGGCCATGAACCGCCCACAGAGCCATAGTGACGGACAAGATGGTCCAAATAGGGAGACCCGGGAATTGGCAAGACGGGCGAGTTCGTCTGCGGATCCAAATAAAGGCAGCCGATTTCGGCTGCCGGTAATTTTTCAACAAGCTGACGTCCCTCTTCGATGGCTATTAACCATCTTGCCTTGAGATCTAGAAGATTGAACGGGGTGGCAAGGTGCAGGCTGTCTATATCCGACTGCCGATAACGGGCAAAACGATCTGCGAGATCAAGAATGAGACGTGGATTAAGCCCTTCATCCTTGCCAGCAGCAGCCCAGGCTAGAGTCCCCAGAGAGAGATAGTTTTCGTGCAGATAAATGGCATCCACGAAGTCGCGTGGTTCGGCACGACCTGAAAGGGCGAGCAGTTTGTTCGTGGCAGCATCGGCGAAATGCAGCCGCCAGCCGAGTTCATCATCCGGCTCCACAGGGTAGAAGCGGAAGGCAGAGTCAAAGACCCATTCCAGCTTCACGCTGCCGTCGTGACGGGTAACCGTGGCGCGCTGAAACATAGGCTGGCGAAGCTGCCACGTGACCGTGTAACCCGCGGCTACGAGTGCGACTTCGTCGGCAGCGGCAGATTCAGCGACAGCGGTTTCCAAATCGTGGCACAGGTCGATGTCGCGCGAATAGCGTGGTGTTTTCTCGGCTGCATTGAGCACTGTGGCACCAAAGACGAAACTGTTGGGGCTGCGGCTTTGCCGGAGGGTGGCGAAGACCTCGTGCTGGAAAGCAGTTAACGGCATAACTGGGCGGCGATCTGGAAAGCGGTGCGGTCTCCGTGTTTTCGTAGGCCTGCGATGAGGATGGGCAGGGTGGATTCATCCACCACAAAGTCGGGAGCCAAAGACCAGAAGCAGCGTGTACGATAGGTTTCGAATGCCGTTTGGGCGAAGCGAAGCCGATCCTGAAGGATCCCTGGGGGCGTTGAAACTGGAGATGCCGATGGCATACGTCTGACTATGTCATACGCGAAGGCAAAGGCACGGGAGATTTTTGAGGGGTGGCAGCACATCAAGCCGAGTGGACGGCGGATAGGAGGTGGTGTGAAACGGTTGCTGTTCTTCCTGCGCCCGCTTTTATCCTGAGATCATGGCAACCATCGCAGTTCTCGGCACGCTCGACACCAAAGGTCACGAACACGCCTACGTGGCGGAAATCATCCGCGCACGCGGGCATCAGACGCTGCTCATCGACACCGGCAGCGGTGAAGCGCCACAGGTGAAGCCCGACGTGACGCGGGAACAGGTGGCGGCGGTGGGAAACGTCGATCTCGCAGGCATCATGGCGCGTAAAGACCGTGGCGAGGCCGTGACGGCGATGGCAGGCGCGGCAGCGGCGTTTTTGTCGACCCTGGGCGAAGGCGGCAAGGTGCAGGGTGTCATTTCCCTCGGCGGCGGCGGCGGCACAGCGATCGGCACGGCGGCGATGCGGGCACTGCCGGTCGGATTTCCGAAGGTGATGGTCTCCACGCTCGCCGCAGGAAACGTGGCACCGTATGTCGGCACGAAGGACATCGTGATGTTCCCGAGCATCGTCGATGTCAGCGGCATGAACCGCATTTCCCGCGTGCTGCTGGCTCGTGCAGCCGGTGCGATCTGCGGGATGGTGGAAACGGCAGTGCCCGTAGCGGATGATAAGCCACTGATCGCCGCCTCCATGTTCGGCAACACGACCGAGTGCGTGAACATGGCGAAGAAAATCCTCGAAGACGCCGGTTACGAAGTGCTCGTCTTCCACGCCACCGGCACCGGCGGCAAGATCATGGAGTCGCTGATCGAAAGCGGCATGTTTGCTGGCGTTCTTGATGTCACGACCACCGAGTGGGCCGATGAACTCGTCGGCGGCATCCTCGGTGCCGGACCCACGCGGCTCGATGCCGCCGGCAAAGCCGGCATTCCCGCCATCGTGACGCCTGGCTGCCTCGACATGGTCAATTTCGGCGAAAAGGCGACGATTCCCGCCAAGTTCGACGGGCGCACCTTTTACATCCACAATCCGCAGGTCACGCTCATGCGCACCAATGCTGCCGAATGCGCCGAACTGGGGCGCATCCTCGCGGAAAAGACGAATGCGTATCGCGGCCCGGTCACCGTGCTATTGCCCTTGAAGGCCATCAGCATCATCAGCGCGGATGGAAAGCCGTTTCACGATGCGACAGCGGATACGGCGCTGTTTGACGCGCTCCGCCAGCACCTGCGCCCTGGCATTCCGCTCGTCGAGATGGACAGCGAGATCAACGCACCGGAATTTGCGGCGGCATGTGCTCAGGCGCTGCTAGACGGCTTGTCAGCACGATGAATGAGGCCATTTTGTCCGCCTCATGAACTACCCGATCACCTTTCGCTTCAAGCTCATCGCCCTCGCTCCGCAGATCTATGTGACGGACGCCACCGGCAGGACCATCTGTTATGTGAAGCAGAAGCTGTTTCGTTTTCGTGAAAAGGTGGAGGTGTTCACGGATGACACCATGCAGCAGCTCGTGGCGACGATTGAGGCGGACCGCATCATCGACTGGTCGGCGCGTTACACCTTCAAAGCACCCAACGGCCAAGTTTTGGGAGCGATTGGACGACGTGGGATGAAATCGCTGTGGAAAGCGCATTACGATGTCTTCGCCCCAGGAGCGCAGTCACCCACGATTGCGATCCAAGAGGAAAACCCGTGGACGAAGATGCTGGATGGGTTCCTGGGCGAGATTCCGATCCTGGGCATGT
>JAJTDU010000130.1 GCA_021298725.1 Verrucomicrobiaceae bacterium
CGTGCCCGACTTCGTCGAAGTGGCATACGGGCTGAACCCCGAAGGCGGACCCGATAGCGACAACGATGGTCATACTGATCGAAATGAACTCGCAGCTAGCACCAATCCCAACGATGCCACCCGCTATCCGGCTGACGCCGCCATGCTCAGCACCATGCTCATTGACGCAGGCTTCCGCTCTGAGACCACCGCAGGCGTCAGTACTGGCTATGGCCAAAGCGGCACCACCTTCACCGTCACCGACTACGTAGGCCGCCAGCTCGGCTCACATCATGAAGCGACCTTGATGAAAGATATCCAAGGCGGAGAGGTCGGCCTTGGCGCAGCGAGCAGCAGCTATGGTCGCGTTAACGTGCTCAATGCCACCGGCGATATCGGCTTCGTTGTCGTCCGCAGTCAGCAAAACTTCAGCATCATCCCAAGCACTGGCGTGGAGCCACGCGGTCGTGAGAAGATCGGCCTTGTGCCCACACCTGACCTCGACGGCTGGAGCTTCGGCACCACTCAAGGCAGCCTCGTCACCACCGGCACGTCATACAGCTGGGGTGGGATCAATTGGCAGCGCGGCAGCAACAACTGGGACGCCATCGACAACAGCCAAGGGTTCGACAACGGCTGGAGTAGCAGCCAACAAAACCTGACATTCAGCCTTACTGGGGCCAACACGGCAGCAGCTGCTTGGAAGACCAGCTTCATCTCAGCCGCCAATCGCAATGGCCAACCATACGCCCAAATCTCGGTCACCCCCGTGACCACTCTGCACGCTCTCATTGTCTGCCGTGCCGTCAGCAGCTACTTCACCGCGCGCGGTTACAAACCGACCAGCCCCGATGGCATCATCTTTGATGCCACCAGCGTCGGCAAACTCACGGACCTGCGCTATCAAGATTCACAGAATCCCGATGCCGCCCAAGTTCGCATCGCAAACGTCCTCAGCACCGTCGAGGCTGAACTCAACAGCAGTGACGCTGGCGCCCTCGCCCTGCGCATGCTCGCACGCGATGCATATGCTCGCCACGAAGCCCTCGCCACCGATCACCTCGGCGACATGCCCAGTCCGCTCAAAGCACTCAACGCCTGGGTCAATACCGGCGTATTGCCCACCGAGTATCAATCCGGTAGCAGCCTCACACCGACCGAACTCACCGCTGCCGCTAACAAGCTCACCGCTATCCTCGCCGCGATCAGCACACGTCCTCAATCTACGCAAACACTTTACGCCCGCAGCAGCGCCAGCCCAATCGGCCTCACCTTACTGCAAGACCTCTCCGGCACCACGACCTACGCCTTGGTCGATGGCGACCACAAGGCTACCGTGCTGCCAAGCGACATCACCTTGCCCGCAGGCACTCCCTTGAGCGTTATCGCCTACACCGACCTGCCCAATATCGCAGGCTATACCGCCCTCGAAGTCATCGAAGTTAGCCTCCTCAGTCTTCCCAGCACCATCGACCCAGATAGTGACGGCGACCTCATCGCCGACAAATGGGAACTCCATCACTTTGGCGGTCTGGACATGGGGACTTACAGCATCCTTGACGGCGGCCTCTACACCGCGGCCGAAGAATACTTCCGCAGCACCGATCCACGATGGTCTGGCAGCGCCCCAGCAGGACCGCCTACACCGCTAGCCTTCACGAGTTTGACTTTAGTAAATGGCATACTCACCACCACTTGGCCCAGCGCCTATTCAGGCGTCATCAATGTGGACTTCCAAGCCAGTGACGACCTCCTTAACTGGACCGTGCCGATTGGCTTCAATGCCACCCACGCAGGGGGTGGTGTGTTCAACAAATCGGTGACCTTTGATCGTGCCCGTCGCTTTTTCCGCCCCTTTGCGACGTTGAAGCGGTAACCGTTCAGCCGATTGAAACCCAATCCTCCTCCGGCTCTTGCTCTTCTCCCCCGTGTATTCAGCCTTGGCCTTCTTCGCCTTCGCAATCTCTCGCTCGAGTATAGCTTGCGTCACCATCCACTTCGCCGGGTCCGCATCCGTGCTGCCCGCATGAATCGCGTTCACACACACATTCAGGATGTCCCCGCCGCTGAATCCCTCGTAATTGCTCCCCGAGAACCGCGTAATCAGCCTGCACCCGATCTGGGTTGGGGAGATGAAGGGCGAACAACTCCCGGCGCATGGAGGCGTCTGGAAGGCGGAACTACCATCGTCACTGCCCGCAACCAAGGCATGGGCAAAAAAGCTGCAATCCTTGCCACAAAGGATCATCCCTGCTTTTATTCGGTAGTTTCAAATCGCCGAACTCTTGCTCTCATTTTCTCAAAAATATTATGATGATTTACTCTAAACAAACGTTGTCCTCTATGTTTCAGATGGCTCTTCGTTGCACGTTTTCGATTCTATTCATAGGCAGTGTGATATGGAGTCCTGTGGCCTTTGCCGATGCCCCAACCGAGTGGCTTGTGGGATTCGACAAGCAGTGGTCATCGGCAATTGGCCAGATCAAACCATCACCGGAAATACTCAAGATTATTGACTCTAGCAAAGGTGGCTTGTTTGCCGATACCGATTTGGCCGATGCCTGGCAAGAACGTGTGCTTAGCTTCCTTCACAATGGCCTCATGTCTGGACGAAGCGCAAAGGTATTTCTTGCGCCTGGCATCGGATTGCCTGCCAATCAAATGAATGACGGGCAATTCCAGGAAGCCACCAAGATTCTCGCTGATCTGAAAGGACTGCCTGGGGAGAAAATTCTCGCGTTTGTTGCTGACGTCAGTAAACAATGGGAACTTTGGACGACCGAATGCATTTATGCGAATGGCTACGGTGGAGGCATGACACGGGTGGAGAAAACCAGTTATGGCTGGAGCTTTCCTGACCTCATGTTCGATGGAGAGAAAAAGCATCTCGAAGTCTTGCGCTTCTGGGATCTTGCGCTGAGCAACGATACCGCTGAAGCCGTGAAGGGCCCCAAGGGCACTGAAATCATTGGGTCTTTTGTGAAGCTCGTTCTCAACCGTTCCATCGAGCCGAAAGCGACCACGACGATCATTTGAAGACTAGGGGCACACCGCCTTCAAGTGCTGGCACGCCGCCTTCAAGTGCTGGCACGCCGCCTTCAAGTGCTGGCACGCCGCCTCCAAGTGCTGGCACACCGCCTTCAAGTGCTGGCACGCCGCCTCCAAGTGCTGGCACGGAGGGGCGTTGTGGGGCCGCAAAAGCCGTTTGCGGGGTGCCGCAGCCTTCAAGTCTGCCAGATTGGCACATTCGTGGCCTGGAAACGCTCTTTTGACTGGACTGCTGGTGAGGGTTGTTGAAGTGGCGACTTGAGGAGGCTAGAGCATTCACCGCGACCTGTGCCGGATCCATGAGGCTGGCGAGCGGCTCCGCCGGGGTCAGGGCGAGGGGTTTCATGGATTCTAGCTTCGTTCGTCATTCATCATTCTGGTTTCGTCATTTTCCGTCCCTGGCCCACTGCTTCATGAGCGCGATGTTCTTCTCCACTTCGGGGTTCTTCTTCCTCGTGTACTCGACCATGTCGCTGTCATACATGGCTTCGGATTCGGGGCCTTTGTCGCCGGATTGCTTGACCCAGCGGTCCATTTGAGCGCGGTGGCTTTCGAGTTCGGTTTTAAAGTCAGGATTGGCGGCGAGGTTGGTGAGCTGGAAGGGATCGGCTTGGTAGTCGTAGAGTTCCTCGGCCTGACGCGTGGAGCTAAAGAGCAGGTCTTCGGATATCGATGGCAGTTTCCCCTCGGAATGCAGTGAGCGCAGCGTCTGCACGATGGCTTTGCCGTCTTTGTAGGCGTTGGGTTGCAGGTGCGGGCGCTGCGGCAGGAAGTTGCGGATGTAGAGAAAGCGGTCCGTGCGCGTGCTGCGGAGGTGCTCGACCGTTTCATCGCAGCGATCCCGTGCAGCGAAGATGGCCTGACGCGGTTGATGGTCTTTCGCGAGGATGTCGCGTCCCTGCATGGTCGCAGGAATCGGGATGCCCGCAGCGGCGAGTGACATCGCCGCCATGTCGATCTGCATGACGAGGTCGTCCCGCACCGCGCCTTTCATGACGCCAGGGCCGCGCACGATGAAGGGGATGTGTGCGCCCTCATCATAGAGGAACTGCTTTCCACGCGCATGGCTGATGCCGTGGTCGGTCATGAAGATGATCAAGGTGTTTTCCAGCAGGCCTTCTGTTTCGAGTCGTGCGATCACGCGCCCCACATGCAGGTCAGTCATGCGTGCGCTGTCGAGGTAGAGCGCCCAATCCTCCAGCAGCACAGGATCACGTGGGTAGTAGGGCGGCAGAGTGACTTTCTGTGGATCGGTGGCACTGCCGAGTTCGGCGATCACGCGCTGTTTGAAGGCCACGCGGGCCTTTTCATCGCCCTCGCGCAGTTTCCCGCCATGAAGCTGCACCTGCATGAAGAAAGGCTTTCCCCCGTGCTCCGCCCAGTCGTGGCTGTCATACATCTTGGGGTCCCACTCGAAGTTGTAATCCGTCTTGCCGAGCCTTGAACCGCCGCCCTTTTTCTTGCCATTGCCAAAAGGCATGCCGCAGTTGTCCTGGCCAGGCAGTCCGCTGCCGATGCAGGTGTAATAGCCCGCCTTTTGAAACTGCACGGGCACCGGTGTCACATCGGACGGCAGATGGATTTTCATCTCGCCGCGTCCGCTGCGATGATGATGTGCCCCGATGGTGGTCTGATACATTCCGGTGATCAAAGCCGAGCGGCAGGTGGAGCACACGGGCGCGGTGACATAGGCCCGCGTGAACTTCGTGCCCTCCGCCGCGAGTTTGTCCACCGCTGGCGTTTGGATCAATGTCTCGCCATAGCAGGAAAAGCTCGGCGACATGTCATCGACGACGAACCAGAGAACATTCGGCTGCGCCGAAAATGACGAAGGCGGAACGAAGAATGACGAAATCAGCGCGGCGAGAAGGAGGATGCGTTTCATAAATGGAGGTGTGGGCAGAGACTTTTGTTTCACTTAATCCGAGGTCGTCCGCGAGGATGACGATGATGTTGGGCTACTCAGCGGAGAAGACCGCCGACTGGCGACAGCAGGAAAGAAAGAAGTTCAGGAGAACACAGCGCATGTGGGTTTTTGGTAACGCCGCAAGCGACTGGAAATCTCAAGCCAATATCTGCGACCCTGGCGATTAGGCAGAGGGAGTGCTGGTTTACTTGCTGGCCTGAGGGAACGCTGAAATTCGGCCTGGGAGTGGATCAGTCGATGACGGAGGACGGAGGCTCTCGAAAACGCTGCACGGAGCTTCGGAATCGGCCGAGCAAACCGGTTGCTGTATTGGGTGTCCCGGTCACCAGTTGCGGTGCAACTGGGTTACCTTCCAACCAACCATGAAACTCACCTTCTGCGGTGCCGCAGGCACCACCACCGGCTCGAAGCATCTCATTGAGGTCAACGGTCAGCGCATCCTGCTCGACTGTGGCCTTTATCAGGGACGGCGGCACGAGGCCTTCGAGCGCAACCGTGATTTCCCCTTTGATCCGGCGGGGATCGACGTCGTGGTACTTTCCCACGCGCACATCGACCACAGCGGCAACCTCCCACACCTCTGCAAACGCGGCTTCAGCGGCAACATCTTCGCCACACCGGCCACGCGCGACCTTTGCAGCATCATGCTGCCAGACGCGGCGCACATTCACGAAAGCGACATCAAATGGCTCAACCGCCATCG
The DNA here is from genome assembly GCA_021298725.1 of Verrucomicrobiaceae bacterium. Lineage (GTDB taxonomy): Bacteria > Verrucomicrobiota > Verrucomicrobiia > Verrucomicrobiales > Verrucomicrobiaceae > Prosthecobacter. Next base: position 5,658 of record JAJTDU010000130.1, read on the forward strand.
CAAACAGGACAAGCTACCGCTGCTCGAAGCCAGCTACACGATGATCGACGCGGAGAAGTGCATGCGGCAGTTCGTCTCCGTCGGCTACCACCGCCCCATGATCATCGCCGACGGCGTGAAGATGACCTTCATCGACGCCGGGCACGTGCTCGGCTCTGCGCAGGTCATTTTGGACATCGACGACAAGCAGACCGGCAAAAAGTCACGCCTGCTCTTCTCCGGCGACATTGGCCGCCCGGACAATGACCTCCTGCTCGATGCCGAGCCCTGCGAGAACATCGACTACGTCATCATGGAGAGCACCTATGGCGGGCGGCATCATGAACTCTCCACCAATGCCAAGGAGCACCTGTGCCAGATCATCCGTCGCATCCTGCAGCAACGCGGGAAACTCATCATCCCCGCCTTTGCCGTGGAGCGCACGCAGCAGCTTCTTTTCACGCTGGATCATCTGCGGCATGAACAGAGCTTTCCGCCCATCCCCACCTTTGTAGACAGTCCGCTGGCCGTAAAAGCCACGGAAATCTTCCGCCTGCACATCGACGACCTCAAACCCGCTGTGCGCGACGCCATTTTCATGCGCGACGACCCCTTCGGCTTCGAGGGCTTGCAGCTCGTGCGCAGCGTGGATGAATCCAAGAGCCTCAACAAGATCAAGGGGGCCGCCATCATCATCTCCGCCTCCGGCATGGCCGAGTCTGGTCGCATTTTGCACCATCTGCGCAACAACGTCGAAAACGAGCGCAACATCCTGCTCTTCGTCGGCTACTGCGCTCAAAACACCCTGGGTTGGAAGCTGCGAGAGGGGCATGAAAGAGTGAGCATTCTCGGCGACGAATTTGAAGTGAACGCCGACGTCGAAATCCTCGACTCCTTCTCCGGCCACGCCGACCACGACGAGCTCCTCGGCTGGTTCGACCGCGTCCAAGGCCAGAAGAAACGCGTCTTCCTCGTCCACGGCGAACCGGAACGCTCCAGCGCCCTCAAAGCTGCGCTGGATGTGCAACACACCACGGGCAGCGTGGAGGTGGCAGTGTTGAATCAGCAGGTGGAACTGTGAAGAATGAGAAGCAGGAATGATACACTCAACTCGCAAGCCTCTCGAACCGGTGGCGTTTTCCTGCTTAGCATGCTTTCATCGCCCCCAACCATGACCTCCCGCCGCCATTTCCTTTCTGCCACCACGGCAGCGTTTGCCGCTTCGTCGTTTCACATCTTCGGCGCTGATCCGGCGAAGAAATATCGCACGGCGTTGATCGGTTCTGGCTGGTGGGGGATGAACCTCTTGAAGGAAGCGCTGGCTTCGGGTCGCGTGAAGGTGTGCGCCCTGTGCGACGTGCATGAGGACGTGGCCTCAAATGCGGGAGACGATGTGAACGGCCTCTCTGGCGATGATCCGAAGCTCTACAAGGACTACCGTGAGCTGTTGGAGAAGGAGAAGCCCGAGATCGTCATCATCGCCACGCCGGATCACTGGCATGCGCTGCAAACCATCGCTGCCTGCAAGGCAGGGGCACATGTGCTGGTGGAAAAGCCCACAGGACACACGATCAACGAGAGCAAGGCGATGGTGAAGGCCGCACGTGAGGCCGGAGTCGTGGTGCAAGTCGGTTTGCACCGCCGCATCGGCCCGCATCACGTTGAGGCGATGAATTTCCTCAAATCCGGTGCGGTGGGCAAGGTCGGCATGGTGCGCGCCTTTGCCATCAGCAAGGGTGGAGCCGAAGCGCCCAAACCGAACAGCAAAGTGCCCGAGGGCA
>JAJTDU010000131.1 GCA_021298725.1 Verrucomicrobiaceae bacterium
GTCCATCAGCAGCTTGCCTTTGATCTTGTTCGGATTGTGGCATTCAAGGCATTTGCTCTCGAAAATGGGCTGAACATCCCGGATGAAATCCACCCCCAGAGCTGAAGCCGGTGCAGCCGCTGCCAGCGCAGCAGGAGTTGCAGGCGCAGGATTGGCTAGAGCCAAAGCGCTGTAGGAGGTGAGAGCGAGTGTGAAGAGAGAAGCTCGCAGAGGGCTTTTCATGGGTGTGTTGGGGGTGTTGTGAGAGGCTACGCCCCTGGGATGGTAAATTTATCAAACGTGCGAAGAAACTACAGGGATGATGGGGATTTACCCCTCCAGTGCCGCCAACCTCTGGCCGATGGGCGGGTGGGAGTAGTGCAGCCACACCGTGAGCGCATGAGGATTCGGGTGTGTTAGGTGATCCACGGACAGCTTCTTTAGGCCCGCCATCAGTGGTTCGGCCCCGCAGGCTGCTTTGGCAAAAGCATCCGCCTGAAACTCATGCCGCCGGCTCAAGGCGCTGCTGAGTAGGCCGAGCAGCAAGCTGGCGGGAGAATAGAGAATGCTGAACAGCACCAACCCAAGCCCTAGCGGCATGCTGATGACGCCGAAGGCCTTGAAGAAGGCAGGTGACTGCAAGGCCGCGTGCAGCAGGTAAAACATCAGTCCGCTCTCCAGCAGTCCCAGCACGAGCTGCTGCGGCACATGGCGGCATTTGTGATGACCGATTTCATGCGCCAAAATCGCCTCCAGTTCCGCCTGCGTGTGCTTTTCAATCAGCGTGTCGAACAACGCGATGCGCTTGTTCTTGCCGAAGCCGGAGAGGAATGCGTTTGCCTTGCTGGAGCGGCGTGAACCATCCACCACCGACACATCGACCACGGGGAACTTCAAACGGGCCGCCATTGCCAGCAAAGCCTCACGCAATGGCCCGTCCTTCAGAGGCTGAAACTTCAAGAACAGCGGCATGAGCAATCGTGGTGAAAGCCAAGCCATCACGATGCTGAATCCCGCGACCGTGAGCCAGGTGTAAAGCACCGCATGCTCCTGCGTCTGAAAGAACCACAAAATCAGTGCCAGCAGCGGCCCGCCGAGCAAGGCCGTCAACACCAGTCCTTTGAGGCGATCTTTGATGAAGGTGCCAGGTGTGGTGCGGTTGAAGCCATACTCGGCCTCAATTTTGAACGTGTCCCAGGCATCGAAAGGCAGGGACATCACATTTTGCACCAGCATGATGAGGCCGATCACGCCGACGCCGGTTTGGATCTCATTCCAGCCCCAGCCCGCGCTCCAGCGCTCCAGCCAGCCAAAGCCACCGCCCCACCACAAAGCGATCAGTACCGCTACTGAGGCCGTGCTGCGCAGTAAATCGAGCCTGGATGACGTGGCCGCATACTCCCCAGCCTTCTGCACCGTTTCGTCTGAAAAAATCTCCTTCAGCCGCTGTGGCAGTGCATGGCGAAACTGCGCGAGGTTCAGAAACGTGGCGATGATTTCGAGATGAAACAGACCGAGAACGCCGACGAGGGCGGCGATGAACCAGGGATTGGATAACGTCATGCGAGGGAAGGGGAGGTTGGTGGCACGCGTCAGGGCGTGTCCACGGGCAGGTCTTGATAGAGCTTGGGGAAGTAGCTCTCAAGCACCTTCGAGTCGAACACCAGCCTCAGTGGGCCTTTCGGCGTCGAGGATGTCATCAGTCCTTCATCCACGAGCAGATGAATCAGGCCGCGTGCTGTCGTGTCGCTGATGCCCGCGAGGCGGCTGACGCGACCACGTTCGATTTCATCCACGATTAGCCCCTCACGCAGCACGGAGGCCGCCTGCTCGATCTTTTTTCGCCTCCAGGCAGCATGGTGCAGGTGGAGATGCGCCTCCATGCGGGACCAAAGCACCGGGAGTTGCAGCAGACCTGACATGAACTCGATCTGATCCAGCATGCCGCGCAGGAAGAACACGCAAAACGCCGCCAGCCCGCGATCGGTGAGGTTACCGCGTCCGTCCAGGTCGCCTTGACGCTTATGATCGGCGGCTTGCAGGTGCTGATAGTAAGCCTGCCGCTGGCGGGCAAGTCCGCGCGAGATCGTCCACAATCCTGCCGCATCCGCCTGGCAGCGGATCAGCCAGGCGTGCGAGTGTAACCGGGTGACACGTCCGTTGCCGTCTCCAAAAGGATGAATCCAGGCCAGCCGGTGGTGTCCTGCGGCCAAGGCGATGAGCTGGCTCGTGGCTGGCAGGGTTTTGTCGCCATAGAATAGCTCAAACCGTTGCATGAAAGCCTCCAGCGCTCCTGAGAATGGCGGTTGATGTCCGCCGACAATCACCTCGTGATCGCGCAAGACTCCTGGCTGCAGGCGCTCACGCTTGCCGGTGATCGACTCCGTGAATTGCAGATCTTCCGGCAGCCGCTGGTAAAACTCACGATGCAGCCAGCAGATGAAATCAGCGGAGTGGATCGATAGCTCTGGCTCAGCACGCAGACGCTCGCGCATCAGTTTTTCCACATCAATGTGAGCGGCAGCGAGATGCTGGTTGTCACGCTCGGCAGGCTTTTTTGAAAAGTTACGACGCAAGGCGCTTTCGATGTCTCGCGGCAGCGTTTTGTGTCCCTCGATCAGGTTCGAGTAGTAGCTGTTCATGCCACAAACCAAATGGGCGATGGCGATGCGGCAGCCATGGGAAGGAATCTGCTCCAGCAGCCGGTTGGAGCGCCGCCAAATCTCGCAAGACAGCTCCGCCAGCTCAGGCAGACGGCTGGCGGGTAGCAGCGGCTCCATCGAGCTGGGGCGGGTGTAAAGCTCCATTTTGGCAGGCATTTCGGCTGATCTTGAGCGACGCTTAATCCTTGATGTTATATGAGATTGGCGGCGATGAGGCTGAAAAGTCGCGGTTTTTTCCGCTGATCACTCAAGCAGCCTGAACCGGCAGATCCGAGTGTTCGTGGCTGTGCGCGGCCTGATGCTCGAGGTAGGAGGCAAAAATGTCCTCCAACTGCATCACACTGCCGATCTGCGAGAAGTGCTGGCGCAGCCATTTGCCGCCAGGGATCGACTTGGTGTAGTTCATGAGGCGGTTGCGCATGGAGCGCATCGTTTGCAGCTCTTCCATGCGCACGTTGCGCTCGATGGCCAGTTTGCAGTGGCGGCGCATGAAGGTGAAGCGCTCTTCGACGCTGGCATGCGGTGCATGCGTGCCGGTGGCGAGGTAATGTTTTGCTTCTTTAAACACCCATGGGTTCGCCATCGCTGCACGGCCGATCATGACGCCCTTCACGTTCGTTTGGGCGCGGCGCACCTCCACATCGAGTCCGCTGGCGATGTCGCCATTGCCGATGACCGGAATCTTCACCGCGTCGGCCACTTGCCCGATGACATCCCAGTCAGCGAGACCGGTGTAACCCTGCGCCCGTGTGCGGCCATGCACAGCGATGGCTTGCATGCCGCAGTCTTCGAGAATCTTCGCGACTTCGACGGCGTTCACATGATCCGCGTCCCAGCCGATGCGCATCTTGGCCGTGACGGGAATCGGCACTGCCTTGGCGACCTCCCGCGCCACGCTGGCCAGCAGCGGGCAGTCTTTGAGAAGCGAGGAGCCGCCGTTCTTGGCCACGACCTTGTTCACCGGGCAGCCGAAATTGATGTCAATGAAGTCTGGCTGCTTCCAGTCGATGATTTTTCGTGCCGCTTCGCCCATCCGCACGCCGTCAGAGCCGAAAAGCTGTACACCCAGCGGGCGCTGCTCGTCATCGAAGTCCGTGTAGTGCCGCGTGCGGTCATCGCGTTGCAGGATGCCCTCGGCGCTGACGAACTCCGTCACCATCACATCCGCGCCCTGTTCTTTGCACAAACGGCGGAAGATCATGTCTGTCACCCCAGCCATGGGGGCCAGATAGAGCGGAAAGTGGTCATTGTTGAGCCAAGGGAGCATCTTCGATCATAGCCGCACTGGCACAGTGCGGCAAGCCGTGTCACATTGACTGATGGCAAGACGCCGCCGCTTCCGCAAACCGCTTCTCCCCGGCCTTTGGACCGTACTGGCCGCGTTTGCCCTGATCGGCAGCATCGGCGGCCTGTTTCGGTTGCTCGGCACGGCCACCAAGTTCACGCGTGTGGTTCCGCCTGCTCCTGCGGTGGCGAAGGGGAAGTGAGGGGAATGACGAATTTCGTCATTAACCTGCTCCGTCGCTCCCCAGTCTCCTCTTTCTACCTCACACCGCCGGCCTCACCACCACAATATCACCCAGCAACTGCTCCTGCTCGACTTGCAGATGGTTGAGTTTGATCAGCTCCAGCATCGCCAGGAAGGTCACGATCACCTCGCCACGGCTGGCGGCGCTGGTAAAGAGGTCTTCAAACCGCACCTTGCTGCCCACGGCCACGATCTCGAGCAGGTGCTCGATCTTGTCCGCCACCGTGTAGCGGTCGTTGACGATCTCGCGGAAGTCGCTGGCGTTCTCGAAGCGCTTGAGGATGCGCTGGAAGGCACGGATCAGGTCAAAGATGCCGACTTGGCCCAGCGTCTCCACCGGGGCGTCCAGATCCGGCAGTTCCGGCGTGGTGACGAATAACTCATCCCCCTTCACCTCCTGCACGCCGAGGAATTGGGCGGCCTCCTTGAACTTCTTGTATTCCACGAGCTGACGGATCAGCTCCCAGCGCGGGTCGTTCTCCTCCGCGTCCTCCTCCGGCGGCTGCACATCCTTCGGCAGCAGCTCGCGGCTCTTGATGTACATCAAATTGGCCGCCATCACGATGAACTCGCTCGCCAGCTCGATATTGAGCGCCTTGAAGGTGTCGATGTAATCCAAGTACTGCCGTGTGATGCGCTCCAGCGACACGTTGTAAATGTCGATCTCCTCCTTCTTGATGAGGTACAGCAACAGGTCCAGCGGGCCTTCAAAAATCTCCAGTTTAACTTTATAGTCGGTGTCTTCCACGAGCCGAGATAGACCGGAGAATCGGCGCTGGCAACTCAGGAGCGTGAGTATTGTTCCCGTGGCCCACTCGCTTTCCGCTAGCGGAGCGTGCCCAGCGCATACTGCGTGGTGCGCGTGAGGATGCCGCGCCAGAGGCAGAAGTTCTGCTCCATGTCGCGGCTCTCCCACATCAGGGCGATGGCATCCTGATTGATGCGCTGGCTTTCCGGTGAGCCGTTGCGGAACATCGAACCGCCCGCCACCCCACGCCTGCCGCTGTTGCGTGCGCCGTCATAATCAAACTGCTGCAACCGCGCCCGCGCCACGGTGCGCTCGATGCCCGCCTGCGGATTGAAAAATGCGATGGTCCTGTCAATGAAGTTCGTCAGCGGTGCCTTGCCCCATGCCGAGGCGGGTGGCGTCAACGGGACGGGATGCTGGATGCTGGATGGCAGATTGGTGGCTGCTTTGTATTGGTTCACACGGGGGGGCGCAGTTCGTGCCGTCCACCTCCTCGATACCGGTTTCTCGCGTGGCCATGTGGACGAGATGATCAATGAATGTCATCCCCAGCGCGGTCTGTCAGCGGTTGTTGGCAAGGAAATGGGTGGCAAAGGAATTTCCAGAGGGTGCCGGTGATCTGGCAATTTCCTTCATTCCGCCATTCTGACCCATTTTCAGTTCTTCCATCTCCCTGCTCATTCCCTTGCCTTTCTTCTGAGTCTGATAACGCAAGATGAAATGGCTGCCCTCTTGATGCCTTGACTCGCTCCACCAAAGGAAGGCGTTCGCTCCCCATGAAAAACATCCTGATCCTCCTCGCCCTTGGTTGCGCCGTGAGGTGACATAGACCCCTCTGTGGGCGCACGCAGGCGTCTAAACCGGGCGTTTCTGGCACAAAGCAGCTCTTTTTTTGAGAAAGGGAGGCTGAATCAGCTCCTTGTTGCGACTGGGGCCGGTTTTTGAGATTTCAGGGCGGCCGTTTGCTCTCGTCTAATTCTGAATTCAGACCTCTGCGGCTTTCCTCACTCTGGCGGTGTGAGTTCTGCAAAGGCTGGTGGAGCGCGGGCTTGCAGCCCGCAGCAGTTCGTCGGCGCGATGAAGTTGGGAAGGACGTGCGGCGCTCTCGAAGTTGCGGTGTGCTGCGGATTTGGAAATCCGCGCTCCTCAGAGCTGCGGGTCGTCGATGCCGTCAGAGGTGATGAAGGCGGTGTGTTATTCCGACGGGCAGCAGGAGGCCGGGCGGGTTGAGGAGGGCATCGCCACGCCATGCGTCAAACTCGTGTTTTGCGCCGGGTTCGATGGGCTTGGCGGTGGAGTGCTGGAGATGGATGATCAGCTTGGCGGCGCCGGGGGATTCCTCGGCCACAAACGATGGCGAAGAGAGCAGGGGAGGGGTTCAAAAACTGTCCAGTGCTCTCAAACCTCGATGAGCAGCGTCGAAACTACAGCTCGTCATCCTCACGGCTGAACATGCGCTGGAGCAGGTTTTTCTTCTTGAGCGGAGGCGGCGGGGCGGCGGGGACGACTTTCTGCGGGAAGCGTTGGGCGGCTTCGCTGCCGACCTTGGTGCGGAGGTCCTCGTTGAGAGAGGTGTTGCGCACGCCGACGTCATCGCTGACGACCTGCGGCTGGATGAAGACGATGAGTTCTTTGCGGATGGTGTTGTCGGTGTCGGTGCGGAAGAGTTTTCCAAGGCCGGGAATGCGGCCAAGGACGGGCAGGCCCTGTTTGTCACGAGTTTTTTCTTCGGAGATGAGACCGCCGAGGACGATGGTGTTGCGGTCTGGGACGGTGACGGTGGTGACGAGCTGCTCGGTGCCGATGATGGGCACCTCGTTGGGCTGCACGAGCTGGGTGCCAACGACGGTATCGTTGACCTGCGCGATGGTGAGGGTGACTTCGCCGTCGGAATTGATGAGGGGAACGACTTCGAGCTTCAGCACCACGTCACGATACTCAATGGTGGTGGTGGTGTTGCCTTGGGCGGCGTTGTTGTTGGCAAAGACGGTCTGCTGGGAGGGGACGGGGATCTGACGACCGGAGGTGATGACGGCCTTTTTGTTGTTCAAGGCGAAGACCGAGGGCCGGGAGAGGATTTTGAAGTTGTTATTCGTCTCCAGGGCGGTGACGAAGATCTCTAGGCTATCGCCGGCGGCCCCATACAGGTTGAGGCCGCTGGCGGGGCCGAAGGGGGTGGTGATGAAGTTGTTCCGCAGGTCGTTGATGGCTCGTCCGGCACCACTGACACCGCCGAGCATGTCGTTGCGGCTGGTGAAGCCGCTGGCGCTGAAGTTGGTGCCGTCGCCGGCCCGGCTGAGGCCAGAGACATAATCAATGCCAGAGGTGATGCCATCGCTGAGGGTCAGCTGACCGATGACGGTGGCGAGATAGACTTGGGCGGGCTTGCGGTCGAGCTTGTCGAGGAGGCCGGTGGCCTTGTCGATGGACTCCTTGGGTCCGATGACGAGGATGCAGTTGGCCATGGGATCGGCGATG
>JAJTDU010000288.1 GCA_021298725.1 Verrucomicrobiaceae bacterium
CGCTCGCCGCGAATGATGACCTGCCCGCGATTTGACAGAGCACGGAAGTAACCGTCGCCATAACCCACGGGCACGGTGACGACGCGCACCGGATGATCACTGGCCCAGGTGCCGCCGTAGCTCACCGCGTTGCCCGGCTGCACGACCTTGAAATACACCACCTGCGATTTCCAGCCCAGCGCAGGCTTCAGCGCGACCGTTTGCGCCGTTTCGCGCGAGGGATACACGCCGTAGAGCATGATCCCAGGCCGCACGAGGTCGAGATGGCTCTCGGGAAGCTGCAAAATGCCGCCAGAGTTCGCGATGTGCCGTTGTGGCGGCTTCAGGCCGCGCTTGGGATAAAACTCGAGCACTTCGAGGAATCGGGCGAGCTGCGTCCGCCCCACAGAAAGGTCTTCCGCGTCCGAACTGGCGAAGTGGGAGTAAATCCCGGCCACCTCGACGCAAGCGAAGCCCAGACTGGCCTCCAGCAGCTTTTCCGCGCTGTACCAATGCACGCCGATGCGCTCCATGCCGGTGTCGATCTTCAAATGCACGCGAGCTTTCCGCTTGGCCACGGCTGCCGCTTCGTCAATCTGCCGCAGCTTGTCGATGGATGACGCGGTCATCATCAGATCATGGGCGATGAACTGCGGGATCTGCCGCGTCGCCACGCCGCCAAAGACCAGAATCGGCACCATGATGCCTGCCTGGCGCAAAACGATGGCTTCTTCGAGCAAAGCCACGCCAAAACACCCGGCCCCATGCGCGGCTAGATGCAGTGCTACCTCGACGAGACCGTGTCCATAGGCATTCGCCTTCACCACCGGCATGACTTCCGCCGTGCCGACATGCGCCCGGATCGCGTCAAAATTTTGCGCGATGGGTGGGGCGGATGGCGTCCGTTTCAGGATACATGAGCCGCGAAGATAGGCTGGCTTTCTGATTTGCGCTGCCGAATTCAACCTCATCCGCAGGCGGTTTCATCGTCGATTCGAGTGGCAGCCGAATCCCGAGGGACATTCGGCTTCGGTTGCCCATCGAAGCTACCTCACCCGCGTCTGAAACGTGCGTGAGTGCTTCTGCGATGGCACCTCCAAGGTGTAGCTCTTTCCATCGGCGCTCACGGCACAGTGGATGTGCTGCGCCACGCAACCTTCCGCCAAATCGCCGTGATTGGCGATCATCGCCTTGTCGGCGGTGTTTTCAGCATCGGGACGAATGTTCTCATGCACCTGATACATCGCCTGGATCGTCGGCGTCGATTTGAGCGCGTCCATCGCCGACTTGCTGGTGCCTTTCTTCGGACCGTTGTTCATCACGGAAACGGTCGGCTGAAGGCTTTGAATGAGCATGGGGTTGTTGCTCACATCAAGACCGTGGTGATTCACTTGATACAGATCGACGGTGCCGACCAGATTGAAGGGCGAAACGAGCTTTTCCTCTGCATTCCAGGTCAGATCACCGCCGTCAAAGAAGCGGAAACCGCCAAAGTCGAGCAGCATGACCACACTGTTCGCATTATCGCTCGGATCGGGCGCTTTGGGCGGCACGGAGCCCTTCAGCGGGTTTTCCGGCTGATCAGGAAACGGAGGGATGAATTTCTGGTTCGCGCCAAGGCAACGCAACGCAAGCTTTGGGCTACCATCCGCCTGTTTGAGCGGCAAAACATCACCTGCAGCCAGCGTGACACGCTTTCCCACCTTCGCATCGCGATACGGCCGGCTCATCAGGGTCCAGCGCATGTCCTGCGCCTTGCCATCAGGACTGCCCTCCGTGATTCCCTTGTCATACAGTGTCCCCACCGGCATCAGACCCGCCAGTTCGGCCAAACCGCCAAAGTGATCGACATGAAAGTGCGTGATGATCACATGGTCGATGCGCGTCAGCCCCGCCACCTCCGTGGCGACCTTCTGGATGCGCTGAGGATCACGCCCACCGGGGTTTCCCGTGTCGATGAGCACCGATTCACCCGCCGGAGTCACGATCAGCGTCGAACCACCGCCCTCTGAGTCGATCCAATAAATGTCGAGGGTCTTCTCACGCGCAGTGACCGCGAGAGTGAGGGCGAGGAAGGCAGCGAAGATGGCTTTCATGCAGAGGAGTCGGCATAAACGCCACTCGCGGCTGACTTCATTCCACCTTCACGCCCATCCCAAACGCCGGCTGCTCGATCCTGACACGCTCCTTGGCTCCGACGGCCTCACGCACCGTTTTCGACCCCAAACCGCTTTCACGAGCCGATTTGAGCTTCACGGCGGTCTCTGCGTTGATTTGGAAAACGCTGTGCTCACTCGGCAACAGCATCACCTGCCCCCTCAGCGAGGATTGGAGCTGGTGTCATCGAAGGAATCCGGCAGCTTAGCATTCTCACGCACCGCGAGGTCTTTGCCGAGGTTGCAGCGTGAAGCCATGCGGTGCGTCAGGAGCAGCCATGTCGATCATGTCAGGGTAGCCGATGCGCGAATAGAACCGCTTTGCATCACGAAACAGCTCCCAGGTGCCACCAAAGTCGAAGGTGACATCCCGAGTGCCTGCGCAGATCAGCGTGGGCTTCGGCGCACGCATGATCAGACATGCGTGATTTCACCCAGCGGACGCAATGAACTTCATGCTTTGGCCACAGATGCTCCCAGCGGTCTGCGGGGCCACCAGGAGCCTTCATCAACTTGGCGCGTTCTTCTTTGTCAAAGCGTGAGGTGTAAGCCACGTCACAGCCGATGGCAGCGTGCTTAGAACCGAATGTTTTGATGACATGATCGAGGTGATCCATCAGCGCAGTAATGTCCCCTTTGCCACCGAGGAAACGCGGGATGCAGCACATGCCCACGAGGCCGTCGGTGTCGCAGATGGCCTTGATGGTGTCGTCAGGCTTGCCACGGAAGTGTTTGTAAAGCGAAGCGCAGGTCGTGTGACTGGCCACCATCGGTTTGGCAGAAGCTTTGGCAGCATCGAAGGCCGTTTTCCAGCCGCTGTGCGCCACATCGACGATGACCCCGACCTTGTTCATCTCTGCGACGGCGGCATGGCCGAAATCGCTCAAGCCGCCGTCGTGTGGTTCCCCTGCCCCGTCGCCGAGTGGATTTCGGCGGTTGTAGGTGACGTGCATCATGCGCGTGCCCAACTCGTGGAAGATGCGGATGAAACGCAGCTCATCCTTCACGCTTTCCCAGTCCTGCATGAGCGGCACACCATTGGTGGTGAAGCACAGGCCGACGTTTCCTGATTTTTTCAAAGCCACGATCTCCTCCGCTGTGACCACTTTGGACAACGCAGGCTGCATCAAGTCGGTCGCCTTAGTGAAGTGCGCGAGGCGTTTGATCAACCGCATCGGATCGCTGCCTTCCTCGCCGGTATTCTGAAAAATGCAGGTCACTCCAGCGGCGTGAAAGGCGTCGAGGAACTCCTTGCGCTCACGCTCGTTGGTCGCGTTGCGATTCATCCCCATCGACTCACGCAAATCGGCGACTTCACCCGCAGAAGCGCCCGCTTGGATGGCCGCGTTCATCGCCTCCGCATCAATCGCGCAACGAGGCGCAAAGCCGTAGCTCTCAAACACCACCGAGCCGAAATGCAGCTCCCACGCATGCTCGATCTGCGCCTGCGTGGGCTTCAATAGGTTGATCGCAATCTCGCGCGGCTTGTCGATGGCCGGGTTGCCGGTGATCCAGGATTTTTTCGGCTCCTGCGAACGCACATGGAGATGAAAGCTACTGGCGAAAGTCGCCAGTGGCAGCGCTTGAAGCAGGCGACGGCGAGAGAAGGCGTGCATGGAATTGAATCACTTCAAAGCTGCTTCTATCGCTGCTAGCAGCTCCGGCGATTCCGGCTGCACATCAGAGCCGAAGCGCTTCAGGACCTTGCCGTCCTTACCGATGAGGAACTTTTCAAAATTCCAGCCGACTTCACCAGCGGCGGATTGCAGCGCGGCGTACAGTGGGTGCTTGGCGTCTCCTTTGATCGCGACTTTGGAGAACATCGGAAAGGTTACCTTGTAGTTTTCGGTGCAGAAGGTCTTGATGATGGCCTCGGAGCCGGGTTCCTGGCCGCCGAAGTCGTTGCAAGGGAAGCCGAGCACGGCCACGCCCTTCTCGGCCATCTTCTCATGCAGCGCCTGCAAACCGGCATACTGCCCGGTGTATCCGCACTCGGAGGCGACATTGACGATGAGCAGGACCTTGCCCGCGTAGGCTTTGAGCGTGGAGTCCTTGCCGTCGATGTCTTTGACGGCGATTTCGCTCACGTTGGAGTCGGCGGCGAGTGCAAGGGAGGTCATGAGGAGGGAGAGTAGGAGGGTTTTCATGGTGCGTTGAGTTACGGCGTGAAATGAGGCCAGCGCTCACTAAAAACGACGATTTTTATGCAGACCCTGGTCCGAAGACCGGGCCGCAGCCCGAAAGTTCGTGCCACATTGGCCTGGCGGGTGCGCTGATGGCCGACGGCATCTGGCGCTTTGACACGACGGCGGCACCTTCAAGACGCTCGTGAAGAGCATCGGCTCGCTGAATGCTCTGTTCAAATCGACCGCGCAGCAGTTCCACCTGCCGGAGGAAATTCAGAAAACGGTGGATGCGATCTCCGAATCCACACGATCGGCCACAGCGGCGGATGTGATGACGAAAAACATCGCCT
>JAJTDU010000132.1:0-1527 GCA_021298725.1 Verrucomicrobiaceae bacterium
CTGCCGGACAAGGAATTCCTCGCCAAGCTCGATCCCAAACTGGCCGATCTGCGTGATCGGCTCTATGCCGAGGCCCACACCGCCGATACGAAGGCCGGCGGCCTCTGCGCCGAATGGGCGAAGCGTCTTGGCCTCATGGAAGGCACGGCGATCTGCGTCGGTGCCTTCGATGCGCACACCGGTGCGGTCGGCGCGGGCATCAAGGAAGGCACCTTGGTAAAGATCCTCGGCACCAGCACCTGCGACCTCATGATTTCACCCACCAGCAAGCCGCTGGCGGACATCCCAGGCGTGTGCGGCATCGTGAATGGCAGCGTCTTGCCCGGCTACTACGGCATCGAGGCCGGTCAGAGCGCCGTGGGTGATCTCTTCCTCTGGCTGGTGAACCACCTCGTGCCCGACAGCTACGGCAAAACCGTCGGCGAGAAGTTTATCGCCATGGAAAAAGCCATGGAAGGCCAGAAACCCGGCGCGACGGGCCTCCTCGCGCTCGATTGGAACAACGGCAACCGCACCATCCTCGTCGATGTGCGCCTCACCGGCCTGCTGCTTGGCCAGACGCTGCACACCGAGGCACACGAGATCTATCGCGCCTACATTGAAGCCACCGCCTTCGGGGCGCTCACCATCATCAAACGTGTCGAAGAATACGGCGTGAAGATCGAGGAAGTCATCAACACTGGCGGCCTCTCCATCAAGAATGCCACGCTCATGCAGATCTACGCCGACATCATCGGCAAGCCCATGAAAGTCAGCCAAAGCGAGCAGACCTGCGCCCTCGGTGCCGCCATCTTCGGTGCGGTCGCCGCCGGAGCGGGCACCTGGCAGGACCTCCAGGCCAAAGTCACCGCGATCCGCGATAAGGTGTATCACCCGATCCCTGAGAACGTCGCCGTTTATCGTGAGCTGTATGCGCTCTATCGCGACGTGCATGACGCCTTCGGCGTGGCCGACTGGAGCGGGAAGCTCAGTCATGTGATGAAGCAGCTTCTCGACATCCGGGCGCGGCAGAGCTGAAAGCTGTCCAGTTGCGGCGCAACTGGACTACTTCACCCCCAGCTTCGCGATCTCCTCCGCGCTCAGCGCACGGTCAAACACCGCGACCTCATCCAGCCGACCTTCCCAGTTGTTTTCGTTGTCGCTGCGGCCGCCGAAGAAGATGGCGGGGATGCTCACTGGCGGAGCCTTACCTTCGATTTCCAGGACGCCATTGAGGTAAACACGCACCATATCAACCTCACGCACGAGGACGACGTGCTGCCAAGTCCAGCGAGGAAGCTCTGTCTTGCCTGCAACGGGACCCCTGCTGGCTTGAAACACGAGCTTGCCGGTGTTGCCACTCTTGCCACCGATGCCAAGATGCTCGCCGTAGGCGCTGACACCGTGGTTGTGGTCGCGGGAGTAGAACCAACCGCAGAAGTCGCGGCCATCGTTCGGCATGCCGTTCCAGATCCACATCGAGACGGAGTAGTTCTCACTGATTCCGCTCATTTGAGAGCACAAGCGGCCTGAGACGAAGTGTGGGGC
>JAJTDU010000132.1:1581-8964 GCA_021298725.1 Verrucomicrobiaceae bacterium
ATCTCGCCTGAACAGAACTGGTCCGAATGTGGGCCGTCGAGGTAGTAGGCCACTCCGCCTTCATAAGCGGCGTCACGGTGATTTTTCGTCTCGTCGGCGGCCACGGGACCGGTGAACTCGTTCAAGCGCCAGTAAGCCACCGGTTTCAGATCAAGCACGACCTTCGTCGCGGGACCAGCGCCGAGCACCCAGGGCTTGCGCGGTGCCTGGCTCACGGTTTCGAGCAAGCCGATGGCCGCCTGCGTGATTTTCGGCTCCGCCATGATCTCCAGACCGGCGGAACGTGCCGCCCAGGTGTTGTAGCCGCCCCAGGCGTGCATTTCCGGCGGCGGGCTGTAGCCGTCTCCGCCATTAGCGCGCTCGATGACCATGTTATGCGGCAGCGGGCTGGCAGCTTTGATTTTGAGGCCGGTGATCGCGTAGGTTTCGTTCGGCGTGGTGGCGATGCCGATGTCGCCGATGCGCAGCGCCTGCACCACGATCTCGGTTTGCTGCTTCTCATGCAGGAGGATTTGCTCACGCGCATACACTTCCGCCGTCGTCTTCGGAAGGCGGTCGCCCACCTCGGCCATGATGCGCTGCGCCCATTCGAGTCGCTGCTTGTCCGGCACGCGGTATTTAAGCGTCATGCGCTTTTCCGCCATCGCCACATCCACGTTGTCACGATACTGGATGCCTGTGTAGGCCTTCATGGCGATGTCGAGCAGCCCTTGGGTGTATTCGTCAATCGTCGGCTTCGGGCGCTGCTCCGCAGGCACCTTGTAATCCACGCGATAGATGTCGCCACTGCACCCGTGGGACATGATGCCAACCATCTGGCCCTGCGGGTCGATGCGCTGCTGCAATCCTTCCGCAAACAGGCCGAAGTAGTCCGCGCTGATGTCTTTGTCGCCAAAGTAGTGCATGGAGAAATTCGCCAGCACGGCCAGCGGCTTGCCCTCCTTCGTTTGAATCGAGATCAGCGACAAATCCGGGTCTTCCGGGCCGGATTCGCCCACCGCATCCTCCCACTTCGCCCCGGCATGCATGTTGGCCCGCACACTCAGGTTGCCGAAGGGATCTTCCGCCAGCTTGTCCGGGCGCCGAATCCACTGCCGCAGCGCGGTGAACTCCGCCGCGTCTGCTTTGGCAAAGCCGATGCGTGCTGGCTTCAACTGCGCCTGCGCCGCCGTGATGGCCTCGACCAGTTTCTCCTTCAGGAAGGGCACATAGGCCGGATCAGGGTCGGTTCCGAGGCAGCCCATCGACGCGGGTGCCGAATGCGCGTGCGTAGCCGAGATAAGCATGCGCTCCGCCGGGATGCCGGTCTTGACTGCGGCCATCTTCTTCGCGTCATCGAGCACCTCCCGGCTCATCATGCAGCTATCCGCCACCACGATGGCGATTTGCGTCTTCCCATCCGTCGCCACGATGGCGCGGGCGTTCACGCGTGTGTTGATCTTGTCCACATAGCGACTCAGCATGCCGCCATTGACCAGCACAGGCAGTTTTGGCGGCGTGATGTCGATGACCGCAGCACCCGCTTTGAATTCAGCGTGAAGGGCGGTCGTGGCTAAGACAACGACGGTCGGGAGGATGAGGCGAAGCATGCGGAGAATACGGGCACGACACCGTTTTTTTCCACGATCCCTGTGGGATCAATTCTTCCCGGTCATCTTCAGGAAAGCCTCGGCGTAGCGCTTGCCCAGTTCCCGGAACGATGGCGAGTCGAAGTGGATCTTGTCGCCTTTGTGCTTCAAGCCCTCGGCGCTCACGAAAGCCGTGTGCGGCACTTTCTTGCCGAGATCCTGATGCACTTGGTCCACGAGCACTTTTTCCGGCGTCCACGGCATGTCGGCAAATTGGCCCATCTGCCCGGCGATGAACGGAATTTGCGGCGCATTCACCTCCTGCCGCAGCCGTGAGACGAGAGCATGCAGCTTGGCTTCGTAGGCCGGAGCAAGCTCGGGCAGCGAGTCGCTCTCACCTTGATGCCACAGGATGCCTTTGAGCGTGCCCGCAGGCAGGGCAATGGCCGCACGCTTCACCATGTCATCCCATGGATGGCTTTTCGTCGCCGGATAAAACACGCCCGGCTGCCAGGTGTCGATGGGCGAGCCGCCGACAGCGCACGGAATCAATCCAACCGTGACGCCTGGATTCGCCTCGGCGATGATCTTGCCAAAAGTCTTGCCGAGGCCGACACCTGCGGCGGGTTTGTCGAAGTGCAGCGGATCCACCGCGGGCACCCACTGGCCTTCCTTGCTCAGCATCAGGACGCGGGGATGCGGCGTCTGGTCCTGCTCCTCCACCACGCCACGACCGGCCATGTTCGACTGCCCGACGAGCAGGAAGAGATGAAATTGTTCCTTCGCAGGCAGCGGAGTGTCCTGGGCGATGACACTGCTGGCCAAGAAACAGCCCAGGAGAGAGAAAAGACGGAGATTCATGCGTGGGATAGGGAGAGATTGGCAAACTCAGTCCAAAAAGCGGAACTCAGGCGTGGCCCAGAGGGTTTGGATGCATCTGGCCCAGAGATCACGCACCTCCTCCGCCGTGGCATTGCCTGAGACGGAGGATTCGAGGAAATCGCGAACCTGCGCCTGCTCTTTCGCCGTGGGCGGACGCTGGAGGGAGATTTCGAAGGCATGGCCAATGCGGGCGTCGGTGTCGTCGCTGGATTTGAGCACGACGTCAGCGGCAGAACGTGACTGCTCGATGACCTTGGGCGAATTCATCAGAAACAAAGCCTGCGTGGCCACGGTGCTGGTGGTGCGCTGGGCGATGGGCTGGTTGATGTCGGCAAAGTCAAAGACCTCAAACAACGGATGGCGCACGTTGCGGAAGGCAGCGGTGTACACGCTGCGGCGGGTGTCGAGAAACTGGTAGCCGTACTCGATGTTCTGAATCTTCTGGTCATTGGCGTCGATAGCCTTCACCTCACTCACGCCTGGACCGGCAAACGAGCGCTCCATCGTTCCAGCGGCCATGAGCATGGCATCGCGCAGACACTCAGCGTCGAGGCGTTTGCGGTTCATGCGGCTGAGGAGTCGGTTGTCGGGATCGGCGTAGGACGAGTTTTCCAACTCGTCTCCTGAACGAGTTGGAAAACTCGTTCTACTTGCCATGCGGTAAGTTCGCGACATGACCATCTCCTTCACCAGCCGTTTCAAATTCCAGCCGTCCTCCATGAACTTCACCGCTAGATAATCCAGCAGCTCAGGATGGCTCGGAGCTTCGCCAGTGGAGCCGAAGTTGTCCGTGGTGCGCACGATCCCAGCGCCGAAGATCCAGTGCCAGACACGGTTCACCATCACGCGGGCGGCGAGTGGATGCTCGCGTGAGGTCATCCACTGCGCGAGCTGCAGACGACCACTCGCATCAGACGGAATCGCGGGCGCGTTCGGACGCATGGCGGCCTGGATGAAACCACGCGGCACCGGAGCGCCGAGATTGCGAATGCTGCCACGAATGTGGACCTTTGCATCCTCCGGCACTTCGTCTTCAGCCACCGACATGGCCTCAGGTCGTGCGGGGAGGTCTTTTTGCAGAAGCTTGAGCTGCTTTTCGAGGTCCGCGAGCTGCGTCTTGAGCTTGGCAGCCTTGGGTGATTCCTTGGCGGCGAAGGTGTTGCTCTCCACCGCTCCCACAGGCAGGAACTGCACGGCATCGACAGTCACATAGCCCTCCGAACCCGCGTTGGTGATGAGCACAAAGCCCTGGCCGTTGGCTTCAAAGCGGTACGTGCCCAGCGAGGCAAATTGCAGCCCCTTGAGCTTCTCCGTGGCCATCTTGAAGTCCTTCAGTTCCTCGCCATCCGCATGCAGGATGTTTGCCATCACTCGCTCGGCGCGACCAGGGCCAGCGTTGAAGGCCACGCGCACCTCGTAACGACCTGTCTTCGGCAGCTTCGGCGCAAAAGAGATGGTCTTCTCCCCTTTCCCTTCATTGTGATCGCTGACATAGCCGCTGCCGATGAACGGACCTAAAATGGTTGAGTTCTTCCACATGCCGACTTTTTGCGCCTCGCTGTCATCGACGACGACGCCCGGCAGATCGCTGATCGCGATGGTTTTACGATTGCGCAGATCAGCGCTGCCCGCATCACGCAGAACATCCTTGAGCACGGCGATCTGATCCTTGAGCGCGCTGGCTTGTTTCTCGTGCTGCTGCATCGCGGCTTCAGCCGCGCCATCCAGCGGCAGCGGCGTGTCGATCCAGTGCGCGACGTTGTCCGTGTAGTTTTTGAGCGTCTTGGTGCTGCGCAGAATGCCAGCCAGCGCGTAGTAGTCCCGCGTGGAGATGGGGTCGAACTTGTGATCATGGCAGCGGGCGCAGCCGAGGGTCATGCCGAGGAAAGCACGTCCCAGGGTATCGAGCTGCTCGTCCACGATGTCCATGCGCAGCATGCCTTTGTCCTGCTCCTCGTAGTTTGTGGGTCCGAGCGCCAGAAAGCCGGTGGCGGTGAGTTGACGGCGACGCTGCTCCGCATTTTCAAACGGCATCAAATCTCCCGCGATCTGCTCGGTGATCATGCGGTCGATGGGAGTGTTGTCGCGGATGGATTCGAGGACGTAGTCACGAAACCGCCACGCATCCTTGAACGGCAGCGAACGCCCGCCACCGGAGGATTCCGCGAAGCGGGTGATGTCCAACCAGTGAGAGGTGAAACGCTCAGCGAAGGCGGGAGAGGCTAAGAAGTCATCCACGAGCTTTTCATAGGATGCAGTGGATGAATGCGAGGAATGGGGAGGCAGACCGGTGAGATCAAAGCTGAGGCGACGCCGCAGGGTGCGTGAATCGGCTTCCGGCGCGGGTGTGAGGCTGTTTTGCTCCAGTTTGGCAAGGATGAAGCGGTCGATGTCGTTCGCGGGCCAGACGGTGTTTTTCACGCTTGGCGGTGCTGTGGCCTTCGGCGTTTGGAATGACCAAAAACCAGCGTCCGCACGCGCGGACTTCGATTGATCGCCAGTGTTGGCCACCTCATCGCGTGGATCAGGCGCGCCAGACTCGATCCAGAGCTTGAGATCGGCGATCTCGCTGTCCTTGAGCTTCCCTTTCGGCGGCATCTTCAAATCGCGGTCGCTGTAGCTGATGGCCCGGATGAGGCGCGAGGCATCCAGCTTGCCCGGAGTGATCGCAGGGCCAGAATCGCCGCCAGTTTGCCAGCCGGCGCGGGAATCCAAGCGCAGGCCGCCTTTCTGCTTATCCGGGCCGTGGCAGTCGATGCAATTGGCGATGAGCAACGGGCGGATGCGCTGCTCAAAATGCGTTGTGTCCACGGCGGAGGCCACTGTGGCGAGGATGAACGTGGACAACAAAAAGCGCATGTGTGCGAACGCAAACGAGAGGCCACCGGAGCCTCTTTCAGGCGCTGAAGACGAGGACATGATGCTGGGCGAAGCAATCCACCACACGGACGTTCGTCAGCGCAGCCTCTGCGGCCATGCGCTTGAGATCCGTCAACGTCTCGGGGAAGTCATAAGCGGCCACATGAGCGCAGGCTTCTTCGAGATGATCGGGCCGCACCGCCGTCCACTGCGTGCGCATGAAATTCAGGTAGCCTTTGAGGTATTGCTCACGCGTCTGGCCCTCCTCGCGCACGACATCCACCAGGATGAATTGACCGCCAGGGGCGAGCTTCGCCGCGCAGGCGTGGAAAAGCTGCTGTTTCCCCGCCGCATCGAGATGATGCACGGCAAAGCCGCTGAAAATGACCTCAAAGGATGCGTCGGCGGCCTGCACGGCTTGCAGCATGTCCTGGTGATGCAGTGCCACATTTTCAAGACCGCTTAAATACTCACGCGCCTCCTTCAAAGCGGCTTCTGAAAGATCCACCCCCGCATAGCGGCTGGGTGTGGCCGTTTTGAGACACGGGGCGATAAAACGCGTGTTCCCACAACCAAGATCAAGCAGCGAATACGGGCCGCCCGCATGCCGCTGACTGAGCAACGCGGTGATGTGCGCGTAGATCTCGCGATGAAACATGTAGTTCATCTCCGAGATGGAGTCGTAGAGGGTCCAAGATTGGCGAAAAAGGGTGGTCTCGTCGGTGGTAGGTGCTGACATGCGACGTGGAAGAGAGCATCATTCGAATCGACCGCCAAGCGACTGCTTGGCCGAATCACTCACCGCTCCTCGCCACGATACTCCCCAGGAGCCAGCCCCACCCACCGGCGGAAGACGCGGGAGAAAATCGCTGCGTTCGCATAGCCAACGCTGGCTGCCACGACCTCCAGCTTGTCGTTTTCCCGTTCCAAAAGTCGTCGCGCCAGTTCCATGCGGAGGCAGGTGAGGTGCTGCATCGGGCTGCGGCCGAGTTCGCGCATGCAGAGGCGACGCAGATGCTCCGGGCTGCAATGACTGCGATGCGCCAGCTCCGCCAGCGTCCAGTCGCGACGCAAATCTTGCTCCACATCGGCCCACAGTTTCGCCACCCGCGGTTCCTTGCTCCGCCACGGCTGCGCGATGCGGCGGATGGTGCCGTGCAGCAGTTCCAGCCAGTGGTGCAGCATGCGCGGCTCCTTTTCGCCCTCCCACTCGGCCCGCAAGCCGCGGATGATGCGTCCGATCTCCTCCGACTGCGCCACCGGCATCACCGGTGACGCCGCACCGACGACCGGCGTGACAAAACTCGGCTCATCATAGCGCACCCACGCGAAACACCACTTCTCACGCCCCTTCGCCTCAAATGCATTCAGCACCCGCGGCGGCGCGAGGCACACCATGCCCGGTTTGACGCGTTGCCAGCGTCCATCGAGCAAGATCGAGCCCTCGCCACTCACACACGCCATCACAAAACTCCCTTCTGGCGTCATTCTCACTCGCCGATACGGCGGCAGCGCTTCATCCATGCCCAGCCGCGCGATGCGGTGCGTGCTCATCTCCGCGCATTCCCGCGCCTCAATGAGCCAGCGCCGGGTTTTCGGGCCGTCGAGCGTTGTTTCGGAGAGGTCACCTGTGTTTTGCATCCCGTCATTAAACGACCGCACCGCACTTCTGTCACGCACAGGTGCATTTCAGGCATGACACCGTGCATGCATACCTGCTAGCCTGCGGGCTTCATCTCGTATTCCCACCATGCGCCTCGCACTCCTCTTCGCCCTTAGCCCTTTGCTCTTCGCTGTCTGCCACGCCGAGCCCGTCTCCCTGTTCGACGGCAAAACACTCGATGGCTGGGACTTTGACCCCGCCATGTGGCGTGTGGAGGACGGTGTCATCACCGGCGGCTCCACGACGGAGAAAATCAAGAAGAACGACTTCATCAGCACGAAGAAGAACTACCAGAACTTCGAGCTGAAGCTCCAAATCAAAGTCAGCGGTGATCCGAAGACCGGCATGCTGAATAGCGGCATTCAGATCCGCAGCGTGCGTGAAGGCAGCGCCATGAGCGGCTATCAGGTG
>JAJTDU010000133.1 GCA_021298725.1 Verrucomicrobiaceae bacterium
AGATCGGGCGGGTGATGAAGAAGGACGAGAAGTTCACGGGAAATGACGAATGAGGAATTCAGAAGGAGGAATGAATGAGAGAAGGCCGAATGACGAAGCCGGTTTGGGGTTCGTCATTCGCCATTCGGCATTCGTCATTTCGCGCCGGATGCTGCGGCTTGTTTCGCTACCTCGCCCTCGACCGGAGCGACGGGCATTCCAGGCATCGGCAGGCGGGCCTGACCGTTGATGATGATCTTGTCACCGGCATTCAGGCCCGTTCGGATGATGCGCTTGCCGTCGATCGCAGGGCCGATGGTGACGGGTTTATAGACGGAAACGGCAGGCTGCTTCGACTCATCGATGCCGAGGACGTATTTGTTGGCCTGATCGGTGAGGATGCTTTTTTCATCGACGAGCAGCGCTTTATCTTTCCCCGTCATCGGCAGGCGGATGCGGGCAAACAGGCCAGGCGTAAGCGAGCCGTCTTTGTTATCAAACTCGGCTCGGAGCACCATGCTGCCGGTGCTGGCGTCGAGGCGGTTGTCGAAGGACTCGACGTGGCCTTGGCGCGGGAAATCCTTCTCGTTGGAGAGTTGGAGTTCCACCGGCATGCGGCCATTTCCATTGGTGAAGGTCGTTTTGTCTCGTTGCAGTGCCTGGAGCTTCAGCAGGCTATTTTCGTCGATGTCTGCATACACATAGACGGGATCGACGGTGACGATGGTGGTCAGCAGCGTGGTTCCGGCGGTGACGTAGTTGCCTGGGGTCGTCATCGTGCGGCTGATGCGGCCGGAGATGGGTGCCTCGACCGTGCTGTGCTCGAATTCGATCTCGGCACTGTGTTCGGCGGCCTTAGCGGATTCCAGTGCCGCCTTCGCTTGAAGATAGGCAGATTCCTTCGCCTCGCCCTGTTCGGGCGCGATGGCCTTCTTCTCCAGAAGCTCGCCCACGCGTTTGAATTCGCTCTCCGTGGCATGGGCGCTTGCTTCGGCACGCGCCACATCGGCTTTGGCAGCTCGAAGTTTGGTCTCGAACGAGCGCTGGTCGATGGTGAAGAGCACCTCACCTTTTTTCACGAGTGCGCCAGCCTGGAAATGCACCTGCGTGATGTAGCCCGAAACACGCGGCTTCAACTCAACAGTTTCCACCGCCTCGACACGCCCCGTGAACTCCTCCCATTCGACGAGCTCTCGCTGCTCGACCTGGGCGAGGGTCACCGGTGCCGGTGGCATCTGCATGCCGCCATGGGCACCGCCCTCAGGCGGTTTGCCACAGGCTGTGAGAAGCAGAACGAGAGGGAGGAGGTGTTGCGGTTTCACGGGATGCGTGGATTTGGGGGTGGAAAGTTGACCAGTTGGTTAATTTGAATGCAAATGAGGCACTATTCGTTGTCTTTGACTCCGAGGATGCGGCGAGCTCCTGCCTCCATCTCGTTGAGGTGGCTCAGATCGTTCCAAATGCGGGCGTGAAGAAGCAATCCCTCGCCATAGGCAAACAGGATTCGTGCCAGGGCGGGCGCGTCAGGTGCCTCAATGATGCCTTGATAGTGAGCATCGCGGATGGCGCTCTCGTAGTAGCGGATGAACTGGGAAAGAATCTCCTGCAGCGTGTCGCGCAATTTGTCGTCCACCGTGCTGATTTCCGCCCCTAGAGAATGGATCGGACAGCCGAGCACCCGATGGTGTTTCGCCTGCATTTCCTCCTGTTCCTCACGAAACTCCCGAAAGCAGCGCCAGATGCGCTCCAAGGGCGGAATGACCGGCGAAAAAGTCTGGTCGAGCTGCTTACGATGCTCGTTCCAGCTATGCTCAATACCAGCCACGGCTAGTTCCGTCTTAGACTCAAAGAAGTGATAAAAACTGCCCTTTTTGACTCCCGCCCGCTCGCAAATCTGATCCACCGACGTGCTTCCATAGCTACCGGTCCAGATCAATTCGATCACGGCCTCAAGCAGGCGTTCTTTGGCATCTGAGGTCCGTCCCATCCCAGCTCTAAAGCGCCCACTAGACGATCAGTCAACAATTTTTCCACCTCCGAGATTGCCGAATCACACCGAATCTTCCATTGTGTGTCATTCCTTCACTCATGAACGACCAAGCCACCGTCCTCATCGTCGATGACGAAAAGCACACCCGCGATGGCCTGCGCCTCTCGCTGGAGGACGAATTCGACTGCTACGTCGCCTCCAACGCTGCCGAGGCGCTGGAATACCTCCAAAATGACCGCATCGACGTCATGCTGACTGACCTCCGCCTCGGCGAGGACAATGGCATGAAGCTCTTGGATGCCGCCTTAGCCCAGCCGAAGCCACCCGTGTGCATCATGATGACCGCCTACGGCAGCGTGGACACTGCTGTCGAGGCCATGCGCCGCGGGGCCTACCACTTCGTCACCAAACCGCTCAATCTCGACGAAGTGGAGATTCTGATCAAAAGAGCACTCCGCAGTCGCACGCTAGAACACGAAAATGTGGCGCTGAAGCAGCAGGTGGAACTAAAATTTTCCATCGAAGGCATTCTCGGCCAGGCCGAGGTGATGAAGCCCATCATCGAGACGATCCAACAAGTCGCGCCCTCCCGAGCCACCGTTTTGATCGAAGGCGAAAGCGGCACCGGCAAGGAACTCGTCGCCCGCGCCATTCACAACCTGAGCGGACGGCCCAAGGCGAACATGGTGTCCGTGCACTGCGCCGCTCTCTCGCCGCAGATCCTCGAAAGTGAACTCTTCGGGCACGAGAAAGGCTCTTTTACTGGTGCACAAGAGCGCCGCATCGGTCGTTTCGAGCAAGCGAACGGCGGCACGCTATTTCTCGATGAAATCGGCGAAATTGACGCCAGCACGCAGGTCAAACTGCTCCGCGCTCTCGGCGAGCAGACCATCGAGCGCGTTGGCAGCAGCAAGCCCATCCAAATCAACGTCCGCGTCATCGCGGCCACAAATCGCGATCTCGCGAAGATGGTCGAGGAAGGCAAGTTCCGCGAAGATCTCTACTGGCGGCTGCGCGTCGTCGCCATCCAGCTTCCGCCGCTGCGCATGCGTAAAGGCGACATCCCTGTGCTGGCTGAGCATTTCCTCAAAGAACTCGCCAAAACCAACGGCAAGGCCTTCAAGCCGCTCGGCGAGGACGCTCTGCCCGCGATGATGAAATATGACTGGCCCGGTAACATCCGCGAGCTCCGCGCTGCCATCGAACACGGTGTCGTCATGAGCAACAGCAACCGCGTGATGCTCAAGCACCTGCCGTCGTATCTGCTCAACCCGCACGGCCTCGGCATCGGCCTGCGCGCACCTTCTTTAATATCGACCAAGGACTCGGCGTCGGCCCTGCCCGCTGATCCGGCCATCAAACCCAAGAGCGATCTCGACATCACTGAAGTCGAACATCAGCTCATCATGCAAGCCCTTCAGCGCAGCGGCAACAACCGCACCGTCGCCGCCGAGATGCTCGGCCTGAGCCGCCGCACGCTTCAGCGCAAACTCAAGGACATGAACATGGTGCGCACGCATCGCCGACGCATGCAGCCCGAGGCTCAAGCGTCCGCGTCGTAAACCGTCGGATCATCCAATCCCGCGAGTGCAAACGCCTCGATACGCTCGACGCAGGTGCCGCATTTTCCGCAGTGAAGTTCGCCGCCTTTGTAGCAGGACCACGTTTTACCGTAATCGACCTGCAGAGAGGCACCGAGCTTCGCAATGCCTGCTTTGTCGAGGTGAATGAAGGGGCGCAGCAACTCAACCTTCGCGTACGTCCCTTCCCGCATCGCACTCGCCATGCTCTGCATGAATGACTCGCGGCAGTCGGGATAGATCGCGTGATCACCCGCATGCGCCGCGATGACGAGCCCCTCAGCCCCCCGGCTCTCGGCGATGCCGCATGCGATGGCGAGCATGATGCCGTTGCGGAAAGGGACGACGGTCTTTTTCATGTTTTCGTCGGCATAGTGGCCCTCGGGCACCTCACCACCACTCTTGAGCAGATCGGAGGCGAAAAGACGGTTCACAAAATCGAGTTCGATCACATCGTGATGAAGACTGCTTTGCCCGCAATGCCACGCGGCCAATGGAATCTCGCGATGATTGTGCTTCGCACCGTAATCAAAGCTCACCGCACCCACGACCTCGTGCTCCGACCGCGCCCAATGCAGGGCGGTCACGGAATCCATTCCGCCAGAAAGCAGCACGAGCGTTTTCATTCCGGCAGGCGCAGCGTTTCTTCGAGATCAGGAAAGCGTGCCTCGCAGGTGAGCTGGATGCCGCCACGAGCTCCAAATTTTCCACGCACCACGACCTGCTTCGGCGCGCAGGCTTTCACGATGTCATCCAGCACGCGATTGACGATGGCCTCATTGAAGGCCGCGTGATTGCGATACGAGGCGAGGTAGAACTTGAGTGACTTCGTCTCCACGCAGTTTGTATCGGGAATGTAGTAGATTTCGAGATGCGCACTGTCCGGCTGGCCGGTCACGGGGCAGATCGAACTGAATTCTGGCGCACTGAGGTGAATGCGATAGTTGCGTCCGGGCGTGCGATTCGGAAACGTCTCCAGCACCGCCACATCGGGCGATGCTGGCAGGCGGTTTTCGGATCTTCCGAGCAATGTGAGGTCTGTTTCTTGAGCCATGTGCGCTCAGAATGCGAGAGAGAGGCCGGATTGCAAATGCGATGAACCGCTAGGCCAAGATTCCGCGATAGTTTTCCAAATCTGGAAGCGTTTCTGGATTTAGAATGATCCAAGAAGCCGCCATTCCCCTCACCGAAGACACCCTCGCGCCCGGCACCGAACGCACACTGGCCATCCTCGAACTCCTCGGTCGCCATCGCGCCGGGCTGAGTCTCACCGAGATCGCCCGCGAGCTCGATTTGCCCGTGAACTCGGTCTTCCGCATCACCGGGACCCTGCACAGCCGTGGCTACCTCCAGCGTCGCGAGGACGACAAGCGCTTCGTGCTCACGAACAAGCTCTTCGACCTCTCCCGCCCTCTAGTTCGCGAAAAAAGCCTCGTCGTCTGTGCCCTCGAATCCCTCAAATGGCTGCGCAATGAATCTGGCGAAACCACGCAACTCCTCACCAGCGTGAATCACAAAATGACCGTGCTGGAACAATGCATCTCCTCCCAGCCGATCAAGGTCAGCAGCACCGTCGGCCTGCAAGTGCCGATGTTTTCATGCGCGCCGGGCAAAGCAGTGCTGGCTCACCTTCCCACAGCCGAGCTCGATGCCTTCTTCGCAAACGTGAAGCTCAAGCCATACACGCCGACCACACTCGCCACGCGCAGCGCCATGGAGGCTGATCTCGTCAAAACTCGCAAGAGAGGCTACTCCACCGACATCGCCGAAGGCCTCGAAGGCATCCATTGTGTCGCCGCTGCGGTGCTGGATGAATACTGTTACCCCGTCGCCGCCGTCACCGTCATGTCCCCTTCCTTCCGCCTGAAACGCGATCAATTCGAAAAAGCCGGCCATCTCTGCATGCAGGCCGCTGAAACCATCACTCGGAGGCTCCTGGCATGAAAAAGTTATTCCTCATCTCTGCCGCTCTGCTCCTCAGCGGCCAAATTTTCGCCGCGCCAACGCCTCAGCAAATCGAGTTCTTCGAGACGAAGATCCGCCCCATTCTCGCGCAGGAATGCTACGAGTGTCACAGCGCAGCCACGAAGAAGAAAGGCGGCCTTGTGCTCGATTCCCGTGTCGGCTGGCAGTCCGGTGGCGAATCGGGCGATGTCATCAAGCCCGGCGATCCCGCGGCATCCTTGTTGGTTCAAACGATCAAGCACGAGCACGAAGATCTCAAGATGCCCAAAGCCGGTGCGAAGCTTGATGACAAGATCATCGCCGACTTTGAGCGCTGGATTCGTGAAGGTGCTTTCGATCCCCGCGACACGCCACCGAGCAAAGAACAGATCGAAAAAGAAACCGCCTGGTCTGCCACCCTCGCACGTCGCAAGGAGTGGTGGGCCTTCCTACCCATCTCGAAAACGCCCACGAGCAAAACCATCGACGACTTCATCGACGCCGAAGTCACCAAGCAAGGCATTCCCACTGCGCCGCAGGCCGATGCGCAGACGCTGCACCGTCGCATGAGCTACATCCTCACCGGACTTCCTCCGAGTGGAAATCAATCCATCGATCAACTCCTCGCTTCGCCCGCCTTCGGTGAAAAATGGGCCCGCCACTTCATGGACTGGGTCCGCTACGCTGAAAGCTACGGCAGCGAAGGCGACCCGCCGATCCCCTACGCTTACCAATACCGCGACTACCTCATCCGCGCCTTCAACGACGACGTTCCGTATCCGCAGCTCGTCAAAGAGGCCATCGCCGGTGATCTGCTGCCAAAGCCACGCCTCAAGAACGGCCTCAACGAAAGCGCCATCGGCATCGCGCAGCTTCGCATGGTGCTGCACGGCTTCTCGCCGGTCGATTCGCTCGATGAAATGGTCACCTTCACTGACAACCAGATCGACACCGTCACCAAAGCCTTCCAAGGCCTCACCGTGAGCTGCGCCCGCTGTCACAACCACAAGTTCGATGCCATCTCCCAGGCTGACTTCTACGCCCTCTACGGCATCTTCACCAGCACGCACCCTGCTGTCATCGACGTGAATGCTCCCGGCACCGGCGATGCCATCCGTGCCGAATTGAAGCAGCTCAAAACGCAGATCAAAACCACCCTCATCAAAGACTGGCTCTCCAACCTGAAGCCCGAAAAAAATTCCACTGCCCCCATTCTACTGCCTTCAAAACCCGCCTTCGCCTTCCACGGCCTTCCACATTCAAATCCCGGCGAATTCTCCATCACCGAAAAAGGCCTTCGCATCTATCCCGGCGGCTATTTCTCCGATCTCATCTCCACGCAGGACCGCAGTGTGCTCATCACGGATCGCTTCAAGAATCCCGGTGGCACTTTTTGGTTCCGCGTCGCTGGAAACGGCGGCGTGAAGGCCAAATACGTCGTCCAGAACTACCCGCGCACCGGCACCGTCCACAAAGCAATCGAACTGAAAGACGAGAAGGACGAAACCCTCGCTTGGCGTAGCCTCGACCTCGATTTCTGGAAGGACGACGAGATCTTCCTTCAATTGGCCACTGTCGCCGATATGCCCGCCGAGTTCAAAAGCGGCCGCTCTTGGTTTGCACTGACCGATGCCGTCATCACCAAAGACAAAACACCTCCCACCAAGCCCGAGCAGTCTCACGTCCCCGCCCACACGCTTATCCTCGCTTGGCAGAACAACACACTCACCGACGCCCAAGCCGAAGCTCTCGATGCCCTCGTCCAATCCAAGAAACTCTCGACCAAAACCATCGCAGATTTTCTCAAGCGCTACCGTGACCTCGAAGCCAAACTCCCCGCCCCAACACGCGTCCCAGGCGTGATCGAGGCCAATGCCAAAGACGCA
>JAJTDU010000134.1 GCA_021298725.1 Verrucomicrobiaceae bacterium
GAGGCGTCCCGCCTTCGACTTAACGCCCTAAAACAAACAAACCCAAAAGGGGGCTTTGGATTTTAGTGCTGGCAAATTTTCCGACTACGAGCGGCTTTGTCATGACAAGCGGATCAGAAGTTTTGAAAACAGCCAATCACTCCCCTCTCAAATCCAGGCAGATCACCCGCTCTCCCGTCTTCTGCATCAAATCCTTCTGCTGCTGGCGCAAGTAAAGCAGGCCGTGGCTCAGTGCGGGCAGGCTCCAGGTGTTGAGGGCGTAAAAGGGCTGCGCTTGGGCGATCACTTTGGCTCCGGCGGGACTGAGGTCGAGCCAGTGCAATGAACCGATCTCGCCGAGGCAGAGGAAGGCACCGTCCACTTTGAGAAGGCTCGCACGCAGGATGCTGAGGCGGGTGGGATTGGCGCGGCCGGTCTGTTTGCTGAACTCGGCGTCTTCCCACTCGATCTTTTGCTCCCACACTTCCGCCCCCGTGTCGGCGTTCACGCAGACGAGGCGGGACTTCGGCTCCGTCTCGCCGTCGATGGCATAGAGATGGCCTTCATGATACACGGGGCTCATCCAGTGGACGCCGAGCTTCGCAGACTTCCACACCTCCTTCGGCTGAAATTCGGTATCATACTCCACCATGGCACCGCCGAGCGGACGGCCCTTCGGATAGGCGGTGGTGATGAAGGCACGGTTTTTCTCGGGAATGACCACCGGCGAGGTGCCGATGGCCTGGATGTATTCATCATCACGCCACGCGAACTTCGAGTGCAGCTTCCCGCTGGCCGGATCGATGCACATGAGACCGCCGGTAGCCGGATCACTCTCGCCGCCGGCATAGACGAGCACTTTGAGCTGTCCGTGCAGCTTGGCGGGAATGGGAGACGCGTAACTCGCGCCCCAAGCGTCCTCGATCTTCCAAACGACTTCACCGCTCTTCAAATCGAACGCCGCCACGCTCACACCTGCCTCGGCGAGACGCTCTTTTCGATCACGCAGGCCTTCGGAGTCCTCAATCGCCGCCTTTTTGCCACCCACGTTCACAATGACGCGACCCGCGAGAATCAACGGCGTGCCGCCCGCGCCGAAGAAATCCTGCGGCACATGCATTTCAGCCCGCAGATCACGCTTCCACAGCAGCTTGCCCGTTTTCAAATCGAGCGCCCGCAATTCACACGTCACGCCATAGGTCACGACGATGCCCTCGGCGATCACCGGACTGCCACGTGGGCCGTTGCCGAAGCCATAGCGATCCTGATACGAGATCGGGTATTCGTGCGACCAGAAGCGCTTTCCATTCTCGCGATGCAGGCACTCGATGATTTCCTTGCCTTCGAGTGCGTGGAAGATCACGCAAGAGTCGCCGCTGATGGCGGGCGAGTTGTAGCCCTCGCCCATCGCCACCTCCCACACGGCCTTCGGCTCGCCTGCGGCCCATTTTTTCGACAGCTGCGTCTCCGGCGAGATCGCATCGTCGGTGGGGCCGAGCACGCGCGGCCAGTTGCTCGTCTTCGCGTCCTTCGCGAGTGGTTTCGGTGCCGCGTGGAAGGTCAGGCGGTCAAACGCCTCCTGCGCAGAGCAGGTGGCGAAGGAAAAAAGGAGCAGAAACAGTCTCGACGGGTTTTTCATGTTGTGTCAGGCTACTGAACGCCATGAAGAACGCCACTCTCATCCTCACTGCCGCTGTTTCGCTGTTTTTGAGCTCCTGCACCACCTGTCCGTTCGGTTGCCAAACGACCGCCAAGGGCAAGGTCGAGCACATTGTCCTCGTGTGGCTGAAGCGCCCCGGCAACGCCGCCGACCGCGCCGCAGTCATCGCCACCGCGAAGAAGTTCCAGGCCGAGATTTCGCAAATCCAGCACCTCAGCGTCGGCCCCGCTGTGCCGAGCGAACGACCCATCGTCGATGACAGCTTCGATGTCGGCTTGGTGATGCGTTTCAACAGCAAGGCGGACATGGACGCCTATGAAAAGCATCCCGTGCATGTGAATGCCGTGAAGCAGACCTTGCTACCGCTGGCGAAGAAACTGCTGGTGTATGACATCGGTTGTGAGTGAGGGGTCATCCCTCAGGGATCGTCTCTGATGGGGGAATCCACCCTGCAAGGCAATCTGCCGGATGCGCGTTTGGTTTTTGGGAGTTCGGCGCTAAACTGCCGAGCTCCAAAACCCCCAAATGACCCCACGTTTCCAGTTTCCCTCTCTTGCTTTGGGCGGCCTTGCCGTCGCCTGCTCGTTCGCCACGGCGGCGGACACGTTTCCGCCGGACCAGATCGAGTTCTTTGAGAAAAACGTCCGTCCAGTGCTCGCCGAGCGCTGCTACGAGTGCCACGACGCACAGAAGCATCAAAATGGCCTGCGCCTCGACTCCCGTGCCGCCGTCGTGCGCGGTAGTGACTACGGCAAAGTCGTCGAACCTGGCAATCCGAGCGCGAGCAAGCTGATCAAGGCCATCAATCACGTCGCAGGTGTCGAAGCGATGCCGAAAAAGGGCGATAAACTGCCCGCACCGCAGATCGCCGCGTTGGAGAAATGGGTCAGCCTTGGTCTGCCTTGGCCGGCGGAGCCGGAAGTGGCGGATCATGCGGCTCCAAAGGCCGATCCAATGCAGCACTGGGCTTTCTTGCCGGTGAAGGCGGATCGTTCCAAAACGATCGACGAGCTCGTCGGCGCCAAATTGAAAGGGGCAGGACTCGATTTTGCGCCGAAAGCGGACCCTCGCACGCTGACGCGCCG
This sequence comes from Verrucomicrobiaceae bacterium, assembly GCA_021298725.1. GTDB lineage: Bacteria > Verrucomicrobiota > Verrucomicrobiia > Verrucomicrobiales > Verrucomicrobiaceae > Prosthecobacter. Next base: position 2,725 of record JAJTDU010000134.1, read on the forward strand.
TCTTTATCTCACACTCACCGGCCTGCCGCCGAAGTCGGGAGAAGCCGACCAAGCCGACGCGGGCGCCGTCATTCAAAAACTTCTCTCTTCACCCGCCTACGGTGAGCGCTGGGCACGCGTTTGGCTCGATGTGGTGCGTTACGCTGACACGAATGGCTACCAAGTCGCCGGGCGCAGCAATTTTTACCCCTACGCCTACACTTACCGCGACTGGATCGTGAAGTCGCTCAACGAGGACATGCCTTATGACCAGTTCGTGAGCTACCAACTCGCGGCCGATCGTCTGACGGCTTCCACGCCGAATTCACCGCATCTCGCGGCGCTGGGCTTCTACAATGTCGGCGAGCGCTTCATCAATGACCGCGTGCTCATCGCCGATGACCGCATTGATGTCGTGGGTCGTGGGCTGATGGGCCTCACGGTGGCCTGTGCGCGCTGTCACGATCACAAGTTCGATCCCATTCCCAGCCGCGATTACTACGCGATGTTCAGCATCCTCAACAGCAGCGACGAGCCGGACGAGCCCGCCATGCCCATCATCGGCAAGGCGGCGAATGAACAAGACGGCCAGGACTACGACGTCAAAGTCGCGGAGATTCACAAGAAGGAACTCGACTTCAAGCGCACGGTTTATGACGAACTTCGTCATCAGGGACGCCTCGCCGACTACCTCATTTTTGCGCAGGAGACTGTCAGCATCACGGACAACACCGTCTTCCGTGGCAAAGCCGGTCAGATGAAGCTGCGGGACCGCGTGGCAGACCAGTGGCGCGACTTTTTGAAGCGCCACGCGCTGCCTGCAAAGCCGCACGCCGCGATGGTCGCGTGGAAACGCTTCGCCGAACTCCCTGCGGGTGAGTTTGCCGCCAAGGCCCCTGCGATTGCGCAAGAACTCGTCAAACCGCAAAGCGGCTGCTCGCCGGAGATCGCCGCCACCTTTGCCAAAGCGCCGCCGAAGTCGCTGAAGGACGTGGCCAGCGCCTACGCGCAGATCATTCTCACCGACAAGACGGAGCCGATGCGCCAGCTCATGCAGGACAAGCTCTCGCCCATGTCCGTGCCGGTCGAACGCGCCGATGCCTTCTTTACCCGCAAGGATCTCGAAACGACCGTGCGCCTGAGCAATGAGCGGGCAAAAATCGATGCCACGCATCCCGGTGCGCCACCACGCGCGATGGTGCTGCTCGACAAACCGAAGCCCAACGACGTGCGCATTTACATTCGCGGCAATCCTGCGCGGCAGGGCGATCCCGCGCCGCGTGCCTGGCTCACGATGTTTGGCGGCAAGAAGTTCACGGACGGCAGCGGCAGGCTCGAACTGGCCCAGCACATCGCCAGCAAGGACAATCCACTCACCGCCCGCGTCATCGCGAACCGCGTGTGGATGCAGCACTTCGGCAAACCGCTGGTCTCGCAACCCAGTGACTTCGGCGTGCAGACCCCGAAGCCCGTGCAGGCTGATTTGCTCGATTATCTGGCCGATTACCTCATGCAAAATGGCTGGAGCTTGAAGAAGCTGCACACGCTCATCCTCAGCAGCCGCACCTGGCAGCAGAGCAGCCGCGCCACGCCGGAAAAATTCACCCAGGATGCTGAGAACGATCTGCTCAGCCGCTTCAACCGCCAGCGCCTCGATTATGAGACCATGCGCGATGCCATCCTCACCGCCACGGGTGAACTGGAAGCCGCGAAGCAAGGCGGACGCGCTGTCGAGTTGAACGCGAAGGACGCTGACACCCGCCGCACGCTGTATCTCAAAGTGGACCGCTACGACCAGGCCAGCGTGCCCGCGATGTTCGACTTCGCCAATCCCGACAGCCACAGCCCGCAGCGCTTCAACACCACCGTGCCGCAGCAGGCGCTGTTTTTGATGAACAGCCCCTTCATGCGCGCCCGTGCCGATGCCATCGCCAAAGCCACGCCGCCGAAAGGCAGCACGCTCGATTCCGAGGCCATCCGCGCGATGTATCAGCGCATCCTCGCCCGCGATCCGAAGCTCGACGAAGTCGAACTTGCCCAACGCTTCGCAGCAGATGCAGACGCGCTCAACGGCGAGAAACCCTTCCGCTGGAGCTACGGCTCAATGCAGCTCATACGCACGCCCGATGGCAAACCTGCCTTCGCTGAGTTCCAGCCCTTCGCGCACCTCACCGAGCGCGGCGGCGGCGGACAGAAGCTCTGGAGTCCGAGTGAGAAAATCCCCAGCGCTGATCCGAAGTGGGGCCATGCCTTCTGGGCGAACTACGGCGGCCACGCCGCGCCCAAAGACCTCGCGGTCACCGCCCGCTGGCAGGTGCCCACGGACATGAAAGTCAGCATCGACGCTGTTTTGAGCCGCAGCAGCGACCGTGGCGACGGCGTCCGCGCCTGGATTCACAACAGCCGCACTGGCGTCGTCTCCGAATACTTCTGCGCGCCGCAACACAAGAAAGTGCCCACGCAGATCACCACTGAAGTGAAGCGGGGCGACATCGTGAGCTTCCTCGTTCACAACGAAACCGGCACTGACAGCGACAGCTTCGACTGGCAGCCACAAATCACCCGCGCTGACACTGGCGAGTTGCTCACGGACGCCAAAAACGACTTCTGCGATGCCAGCCGCTGGCCCTTCGGCCGCCCCAAGCCCCAGCAGCCCCTCAGCCAGCTGGCGCAGGTGCTCATGATCAGCAACGAGTTCATGTTTGTGGACTAAAGGGGTCCACACAGAGACTGTGCCGACCTCCTGCCCGGCTCCGAGACTTGAGCTTATTGTGCCAGGTTGAGCATGCGGGCCTCCTCAGGCAACAGCAGGGAAGCGGGGATGCGTTCGCCGAGGCGGAAAGCCGCCTCCTGATCACCACTGGCAGCGATCAAGGCAGCGAGCACCGCACGCTGCCCCGCAGGCCATACGGTGGCTTGCAGCTCCTTGAGCACAGCCAGTCGCACCGGTTGTTGGAGCCTATGCGCAGCGATGGCGCTGAGAAAGACTCTCTTTCGGCCTGTGACAGCGTCCAACGCTTTGCCGGGCGTGCCTTCCACACGCGCGGCGATGATCTCGATCGACTCGCCCAACAACAAGGAGAGGTAATCGGCGAGGAATGTGTTCGCCTCATTGCCAGGTGTCAGTTCGCTCAGCAGGCGGGCCACTTTAAGCATGGCGTTGCCATCCCGTGCGTCGGTGTGCATGGCGAGCGCCCTTTCGAGCATCCTGAGCCTGCCCTCGGGCGCAGAAGTTTTCTCTGCCATCTTTTGGTAAAACAACGCCGCCATGCCCGGCAGCCCAAGTTGCTCGGCGATCCTGGCTGTTTGCAGGGAGCCTGCGGCATCCTCTTCCGCGCTCGCGGCGTCAAAAGCCATGTTCAGGTGCTGCCTGATGGCGTCAGGCGCATCCCCCTGCACAGCAGACAGGCGGGCCTGCCACAGGCGGAAACCCACCATTCCAAGTTTCTCGCTGACTTCTGGTTTGCCCAGCAGTAGGCGGGCCTCGTCCAGTCGCCGCAGGCTGGTGAAGGCCTCAAGCCTGACTTCGATCAGGCCTGCGGGGAGATCCCCTGCTTTCACGCTCTGCTCTGAAGGCAGGAACCCCAGTGCACGCTCGTGCTCGTGAATGGAGGCCAACCATTGCGCGAAGCGCAGACGGCCAGCATGATCGTCTGCGTCCAGGCGGTGCGTCTCATCATCAAGGATCGCGCCCTTCTCCTGCGGGCGGAGACGAATCAGGCGGGTGAGAACCGCTAGGCGAGTTTCCTGGCTTTCGGTGCTCATGGCCTCGGCCAAGCGCAGCAGTTCCTCCGCCTGCGCACCGGTGAGCAGGGCGTCAGAGGCGAGCACACGCGCCGCAAGGGGCGCGGCTTCCCCCTCTGCACGGACGATGTTCCAGAGTTCCTTCCTACCCTGAGCCTGCTGCTCGGGATGCGGCTGCTTGAGGTTCAGCAGCGCCAGTTTGAAACGGCTCTCGTTATCGGTGGGCGCGGCGGTGAGCGCAGTTCGCAGCCGGGATTCCGCGTCGGAATGACGCTGCTCCTTCTTGAGCATGCGCGCCTCCAGAGCCATCACCGCTGGATTGGTGGAGCGCTCGGCCTCTGGCATGGTCGCAAGCGTCTTCCGGGCCGTCTCATGCGCCCCGCGGGCAAACTCGGCTTCCGCGAGACTGAGCATGTCCGCCATCTTCCAATCACCGCTGTCGGAAAGCTTTTTGAGAGTCTGGATGACGTCCCCCGGAGTAGCGTGGGTTCGGCGTTGAAAATCCAGGACGGCCCGGATCACTGCTGGACTGTTTGGCGCGATGCTCATGGCCTCGCGCAGCCTCGTTGCCGCCGCTCCCCAGTCCATCCTGTCCATGAGGATTTCTGCTTCGTCCAGCGGCGCGGAAACACGCCATTCGCGGAAACGCTGCGCCAAAAAACCGCTCCCGGCCCAAAAAGCGACGACCAGTGCGAAAAGGGCGGTCAAGGTGATCGAGAACCACTGCTCACGCAGGCCTCTCCGGCGCATCTTCGCACTGGATGGCGGCGGTGAAGAGTGACTCATCAATGGTGTTAAGACGGGTCCCGCATCATCGGCATGCAACGTTTTCGTTGCACGCGGAGTGTGGCCAAATTGTTGCCATGCAAGAGATGAGAAATGACCTCCGCACGGCATCGTGAAAAGTGAA